>NZ_JAUBPS010000006.1:0-134979 GCF_036700865.1 Microcoleus sp. S13C4 | reverse complement strand
CAAATGCTAAAACTTCGTTGTGCTTACCTCAACGATCTCTTGGCCATTTGAGGCTTTTGCAAAACCGGGATGCTCCCCTTACGAACAGGCGATCGAGATCTTTGAACAACTCCAAATGTATCCTGACAATGCTTGGGTTAATGCTCACTTAGGAGCAAGCTATTACCATGTGATGGATTATGGGAAAGCAGCACTTTATTTACAGAAAGCGATCGACAAAAACGATAGGTATTTCTGGGCTCATGCACAGCTAGGTGAAACCTATCGTCTTCGAGCAATTACGGAAAATAGCAGAAGGCCAGAATATGTTAAATTAGCTATAGATAGTTTCCAAAAAGCGCTTGATGCTAAATCGCCAGAAAGCTGCAACTATGCGTGGGCATTAGCTCACTTGGGGGCAACCCATCGCCTGTATATAACTAAAGGTATCATCCACTTCCTGAAGGAGCCGATATCTCAGCAACCTAATCCAGAAAATTCTTGCGGAAAAGAAAACATAAAACAACACGCAAAAGACGCTTTGAAATGCCTTAATAGAGCGATTGAACTCATGCCTACATACGCTTGGGCATGGGGTATGCGATCGACAGTTTACAGATTGACTCAAGACTACGAAAATTCATTCTGGGATTTGGGAGTTGAAGCTGTAATAGCTCCCAGTATGGAGATTATGCAACAGTCTTCTTCTCCCGTTCCATTCTTGAAAAGTGGCAGGGTAAATCTTTACGAACACGCTTTCTTGTCTTTTTATTTGACCAAGAAACAATCACACCCAGAGGATAAAAAAAGCCACTACATTAGGGCGATCGCTTTTCTCCAACAAGCTTTGATACTTAGTCCAGGTGACTTGATGGCTAAGCTAATTCTCACAATAATTGAGGCTCACCAAAAGAAGGAAGAAAGAGGGTCATTAAAACCAAATGAAATTAAAAATATTCAAAGAAAATTAGAGCAGTTTTTTGAAGATACAGAAGTGGAGTTTTGTCACAAATTTAAAAAGGTATTACGACATCAAATTAATGTTCCAGAACCCTCAGTTAGTATAGAACAGTTGAAATGGATAAATAGTCATGCTGAGGAGGGACATAAATTAAAGAAGCTTGTTTTAGAAGATGTGATAAAACAACCTGATTTAGGTGTAAAAAAAGCAGAGGCACAATTATGGCTATGGGAAAACTTTGCACTGACAGAGATGTGGAGTTATATTCTTTTCTTTCTTGCCGAAGTAAGCCATCTTCTGGGAAACAAAAGTAATATTGGTACAGAAACGGCTTATCTAGAGCTTGCATTCCTCATCAATCCTTACTACGTTACAGAAAGGCTTTATCAAACTCCAGTGTTTTCACATGAAGACAGAGCAAAGATATTTAAAAAGTTGCACGATGAGGGAATAGTGTTAAAATTTTCTGAGCCCAATTAATGAAACCCTTAATTGCCAGAAAATCAACTGAAAAAATTAATGACGATTAGTTTAGTTCTTCACTGTTCGCGACCTTAGAGATTTAGGAGAATATCCCATGAGTAACCTATTGGATTTATTAACAGATTTAGCACTTGACACGAAGAAACAAAGTGCTTTCCTCAACAACCCCAGTTCCTTAATGGAAGAAATGGGTTTAACTGAAGCAGAACAGACTGCAATGATGAGCGGTGAAAACGCTAAAATTGCCGCAATCTTTGCAGAAGAACGAGTGTCGATCGCCTATACTTTAGCCGATCCCGGACCCGATCCCTTGCCAGATCCCGATCCTTTTCCTCCTTCTCCACCGTCAGACCCCGAACCCGACTCTAACTAGGATGTGGTATTGAAGTCAAACCACTAAGAATTTTCTACACTTGGGAAAGTAGATTGATATTTTATAAGCTCAAACCGCACTTGTTGCGGTTTTTTATCCTCAAAACCTAACTATGCAAAATTACCAAATTACTGAAAAACTGCATGAGAGCAGTAACTCGTTAGTCTATCGCGGATATCGGCAAGCAGACAATCTGCCTGTTATCCTCAAAATGCTCAAACAAGCCTATCCTTCACCTGAAAAAATTGCCTGGTTTAAGCGAGAGTATGAAATAACCCAAAACATTAACTTACCAGGCGTAATAGGTGTTTACAGCTTCCAAAACCTAGAAAATCAGTGGGTAATTGAGTTAGAAGATTTTGGCGGCGAATCCCTCAATCAGATAATCGCTAAGAAAAAATTTACAATTGCTGAATTTCTCCATCTGGCAATTGAAATTGTTGAAATTCTCGGTCAGGTTCACCAGCAGCACATCATTCATAAAGATATTAACCCATCAAATATTGTTTTCAATCAGCAGACAGGTAAGCTGAAGCTAATTGATTTTGGAATTTCCACCACCCTGTCGCGAGAAAACCCAACCTTTCTTAACCAGAACATATTAGAAGGAACGCTGGCTTATATCTCGCCAGAACAAACAGGTCGCATGAATCGAACAATCGATTACCGCACTGATTTTTACTCGCTGGGGATAACTTTTTATGAATTACTAACCGGACAGTTACCTTTCCCCACGAATGATGTTTTGGAATTAGTGCATTGTCATATTGCTAAACAACCTACCCCACCGCACGAACTCAAACCAGAAGTTCCACCAATTATTTCGGCGATCGTGTTGAAATTAATAGCCAAAAATGCTGAGGAACGCTACTTGTCAGCATATCAAATAAAGGCAGATTTACAAGAATGTCTCAGACAGTGGCAGAGCAAAGAGCAAATTGATCCTTTCCCAATTGCTCGGCACAATATTTCCGATCGATTTCAAATTCCCCAAAAACTGTACGGGCGAGAACGGGAAATTTCTGCCCTATTAGCTGCTTTTGAGCGAGTTAGCCAAGCAACCAGTGAGATGATGCTGGTTTCTGGATATTCTGGGATTGGAAAAACAGTATTAATCCAGGAGATATATAAGCCGCTGACTAAACAACGCGGCTATTTTATTTCTGGTAAATTTGACCAGTTTCAACGAGATACTCCCTACGCATCCTTAATTCAGGCATTTCGTTCATTAGTACGGCAGTTACTAACAGAAAGCGATGCCCAAATTAGCAAGTGGCGAGAGAAGTTACAAGCGGAATTAGGGGAAGCAGGAGGGGTAATCGTTGAAGTTATCCCGGAATTAGAACTAATTATTGGTTCGCAACCACCCCTACCAGATCTGCCTCCAGCAGAACCGAGGAATCGCTTTAATCTGGTTTTTCAAAAATTTATTAATATATTCACTCAGCCCGAACATCCGTTAGTAATTTTCTTAGACGATTTGCAGTGGGCAGATGGAGCATCGCTGGAATTAATTCAACTGCTGATGACAGTAGCAGCTCGTAAATATCTATTTTTTATTGGCGCATATCGCGATAATGAAGTAAGCTCGGCACATCCGCTAATTCATACATTGGAAAATATTGAGAAAGCCAAAGCAACAACAATTAATAAAATATTCTTGACACCTTTAGCCTTAACCGATATTACGCAACTTTTAGTTGATACACTTTTTGCGGAATCAAAAAATGCTAAGCCACTTGCCGAATTGCTGCAACAAAAAACTGGTGGCAACCCGTTTTTTATCAATGAATTCTTAAAATCACTGCATTCTGAAGCATGGTTGTATTTTAACTACGAATCTCAGCAATGGCAGTGGGACTTAGAACAAATCAAAGCGCAACCGCTTACAGATAACGTTTTAGAACTAACGAGCAAAAATTTAAAAAAACTCCCGACACCAACTCAGGCAGTCTTAAAATTAGCAGCTTGCGTGGGGAATCAGTTTGACTTGAAAACACTAGCGATTATCTACGAAAAATCTCTTCAAGAAACAGCAACAGATTTACGGTCAGCACTCCAATCTGGTCTAATTATACCCCTCAGCCGTGATTATCAGTTGGCGGAACTTGATGTAGCAGGTTTGTCCGAGCGATTGGTTGCAGAATACAAATTTGCTCACGATCGCATTCAACAAGCAGTTTACTCTCTCATCTCCGAAGCAGATAGACAGTCAGTACACCTGCGCGTGGGAAGGTTGTTACTCCAAAACACATCATCTGAAGAATTGTCACAGAAGCTGTTTGATATTGTCAATCAGTTAAACAAAGGCCGCACGCTAATCGCTCGACAAATAGAGCGATACGAGTTAGCTCGATTAAACTTACAGGCAGGTAAAAAAGCCAAATCTTCAGCAGCTAGCCAACCCGCTTTTAATTACCTTCAGATCGGCTTAACTTTGTTAAATAAAAAGAGTTGGTCGCAGCAGTACAACCTTACCTTAGATTTGTATTTAGAAGCAGCAGAAACAGCTTATACAATTGCCAACTACGATGAAATGGAGCGCTTAGCTGGGGTAGTTTTGCAAAAAGCCCAAACGCTGTTAGACAAAGTAAAAGTCTATGAAATTAAAATACAAGCTTATTGCGCCCAAATTAAATACCTAGAGGCGATTGAAATTGGGCTAGACGTTCTGAAATTACTTGGGGTAGAATTACCGCAACGACCGAACCAATCCGATCTGACGCGAGAGGTAGAGCAGATAAAATCTGCCTTAGCGGGTAGGCAAGCCCAGGAGTTAATCGACTTACCGCAAATGACCGACCCTTATAAACTAGCAGCTATGCGAGTAATGAACTACTTGTTGAGTCCTGCGTTTGTAGCAATTAATCAACTGAGCTTGTTAATTTGGTCCCGACAGGTAAATTTATCGATTCAGTATGGTAATGCTGCTGATTCTGCTTATCCATACGTAGGTTATGGACTGATCATCTGCTTATCAGGAGAGCTTGATGCTGGTTATCAGTTTGGCCAACTTGCTTTGAAGTTAATAGAACGGTTCAAAGATAGAACATTCAAAACAAAAACTTATGCAGTGTATAAGCTATGTCTCAAGCATTGGAATGAACCTCTCAGAGACACATCTTCTTTTTGTATGGAAGCTTATCAAAATGGGATAGAAATTGGAGATCTTGAATATGCTGCTAGTGTTAGGCATAGCTATGCTTACGCTTTGTACTTCAGCGGTGTGGATCTGATCGATGCCAAGAAAGAGATGGCGAAAGCCCTTGAAGTTACTTATCAAACTAAACAGGAAGCATACATTCATTGGGCTCAAATCTATATGCAGGCGATCCTGAACTTGGTGGAACAAGTAGAAAATCCCTGCTGTTTAATCGGTGAAGTATACGATGAACAAAAGATGATGCCAGTTCATCAAGCAGGTGGCGATCGAACTGCGCTCATGCACGTTTATTCTCATAAAGTTCCTCTATGTTATATTTTCGAGGAATTTCAGCAAGCTGTGGAGAATGCAGACCGCTTTGAAGAATACTCAGCTAATGCAGGTTCCTCGTTTATTCTCCCTGTTGTCTATTTGTATGATATGTTAGCCCGACTAGCGCTATATCCTAATTCCTCAGAGACGGAAAGAGAAGAAATCCTGACAAAGGTAGCTGCTAAACGAGAAAAAATGGAAACATGGGCAAAGCAAGCTCCCATGAATTACCTTCACAAATTCTATCTAGTCGAAGCGGAACGCGATCGCGTATTAGGCAACGATAAAGATGCCAGAGAATATTACGATAAAGCCATCATCTTAGCCCGCGAAAACGAATATCTCAACGAAGAAGCCCTCGCCTACGAACTAGCAGGCAGGTTTTATTTAGCCAGAAATCAAAATCATGTTGCCCGTCACTACCTGCAAGATGCCCACTATGCCTATCAGCGTTGGGGGGCTGTAGCTAAAGTCAAAGATTTGGAAGCGCGATACCCGCAATTTTTAGCTCTTCAGTCGCTTAGTTCAACCCGAACAGATACTGAAAATAATATCATCAATCCAATCACCACAACTGGTAGCAATTCCGGCGAAGCGCTAGATTTTGCCGCAGTAATGAAAGCATCCCAAGCTATCTCCGGTGAAATCGTTCTCGAACAATTGTTAAACCAGGTGATGAAAACTGTGATTGAAAACGCAGGCGCCCAAAAAGGTTTTCTGATTCTGGATCAAGGCGGAAATTGGGCGATTGAAGCGGAAGCAGCAGTAGAATGCGAGATCATTACCATTATGCAATCCATTCCCGTAGATTCTGTAGATCCTGCAACTGGAATTCCCCTGCTATCAACCGCCATCGTTAACTACGTCGCTCGCAGCCACGAAAATGTAGTATTAAATAACGCCACCGAGGAAGGACTATTTACTGGGGATTCTTACATTACCGCTACTCAACCCAAATCGATCCTCTGCACTCCCCTACTCAATCAAGGCAAACTAGGTGGTATTCTCTATTTAGAAAATAATTTGGCGATCGGCGCATTTACCTCGGAAAGAGTGGAAACTTTAAAAATCATTGCGGCTCAAGCTGCGATCTCAATTGAAAATGCAAGTCTCTACGAACAATTAGAAGATTACAACCGAACTTTAGAGCAAAAAGTAGAAGATCGCACCGCAGAATTAGCCCAAGCTAATACAGAAATATTGAGTTTGAACGAACGGCTAAAAGTAGAAAATATTCGCATGAGTGCCGAACTAGACGTAACCCGCCGCCTGCAACAAATGATTTTGCCTCAACAGCAGGAATTAGAGTCAATAGAAGGGTTAGAAATTGCTGCATTCATGGAACCGGCTGATGAAGTTGGCGGCGACTACTACGACGTACTAAATCACGGCGGTAAAGCCACAATTGGCATCGGCGACGTGACAGGACACGGTTTAGAAAGCGGCGTGTTAATGATTATGGCGCAAACAGCAATTCGCACTTTGTTGGTTCACAATGAAACCGACCCAGTTAAATTATTGCAGACAGTCAACCAAACGCTTTTTGACAACGTAGAGCGCATGAATTGCGGTAAAAGTATGAGCCTTTCTTTGCTGGAATATCGGGGAGACAACATCCTGCGTTTGAGCGGACAGCACGAAGAGGTGATTGTCGTGCGTTCTAGCGGCGAAGTAGAGCGGATTGATACCATAGAGTTAGGCTTTCCCATCGCCTTGGAACCAGATATTGCCGATTTCATTGCTACTACTGAAATACAATTAAATTCCGGGGATGTTGTCGTACTCTACACAGATGGAATTACCGAAGCTTTTGATATGAATCAAAAAGAATACGGTATTGAGCCAATGATTGAACTTATTGCCCTTAACAGGGAAAAGTCAGCAGCAGAAATCAAGCAAGCTATTATTGACGACGTGCGCCGATACATCGGTGAGCAAAAAGTATTTGATGACATTACTTTGGTAGTAATTAAACAGAAGTAAGTATGGGAGAATTTATTAGTCCGACTGTCCGACTGTCCGACAGGGAATGAATTCCCTGCCTCAAAGCTAAAGTCCTCTAAAGAGGACTAATGAGTTTAAAAATTTTTATTCTAATATCGTTTCCGGTTGGGGGGGAATGATAAAGTCAAGGTCGCGCAATTCCACATTCCCCCACTCCCCACTCCCCATCATAAGGAGTGTAACCGGAATTGATATCAGTCCTCTTCAGAGGACTTTAGCTATTAGACAGGGGTTTTAACCCCTGGCGGACTGCCGGGTAGGCGGGAGAATTGATGGACTAAAAGCTTAAGTTGACACGAATGGGCAATGCCGTTTGCCTACGCCTAAATAATCAAGAACACTTAATGAGAGATGTAATTATCACCCGATTAATTCTAGGGAAACAAAACTACCATGTCCTGATTATGCGTAATATAAATTCCGATGCAAGCGGATTTGATATAACTACCCATCTTGTAAGCCTTTCTGCTTGACCCGCCCTAGAACTTACCAATGAATATTATAACCTACATTTGGCGATCGCCAATAGTTTACAAACCGGATATCGGCACAAACTCGTAACCGTAACTCGTGCGATTTCCGGGTTTAACAGTTACTAATTGAACTGCTCGATTGCGATCGCCCGAAGGTAAAAACCGAATCGGGCCCGATGCTCCTTTTGCCGAAAAATCTGACGCCGATAAAGCTTGTTGAATGCCTGTACGAGTTGGATTGCGCCCTAAACCGACAATTAACGCGATCGCCGCATCGTAAGCTAAAGCTGTGCGCCAACTGACTTCAGCATTCCAAAGTTGTTTGGATGTTTGGGGAAAGCTTGACTGCGGATCTGCGAGAATGTGCCAAGGAACTGCCAGCACCATATCTGTTGCTGCCGCGCCACCGATTTGCAGGACTTTAGCAGTATAAACGTCGTCTCCTGCGAGTAAAGGCAGGCGTTTGGCGTTTACTTGCACTACTTGCAAAGCTTGGTCGAGCGTGGCGGTATTGGCTGCTAACACAATCACTTCTGCTCCCTGGGCGATCGCGCTTTTAAAGCTGTCGGTCGCATTAAAATTACCCTTAGCAAAGTCAAATTCCGATACTACTTGTCCGCCATCTCCGTAAAGAGCAGTAGTGAATTCACTTTTTAAAGATTTGCTATAATTGCTAGCAGAATTGAAAAATACAGCAGCTTTTTTCTTTTGCAATTTTGTCAGCATATAGCGAGAAAGAGCATTCGCAGCAAATCGATCGCTCGGCACTGTCCTAAATATATTGCTGCCAATTCCTGAGAGTTGCACAGAGGTACTTATCGGAGAAATTGCTACTAATTGATTTTGCTGGTAAATCTTGCTGGCTGCTAGCGTTGCGTCAGAACTAAAATGCCCGATCACTCCTAAAACTTCAGAGTTATTTGCGAGCGCGCTGGCAATTTGCGAGGCAATCTCTGGGTTGTTGTCGTCGTTAGCAATTAGCACTTTTAATGGAGTACCGCTAATGCCGCCGCTTTGGTTGATTTCATTTTGAGCTTGAGCGACGCCCCGCAGAATTTCTTGAGCACCATTGATATCGGCACCAATGGGAACTGCGGCGGCAATTGTGTAGGATTTGCGATCGCCGATGCGGGCATTGTTGAGGTAAATTAGTGCTTCGGGATCGTTGCGATTGGTTTTCAGCGAAGCTTGTAAGTCGGAAATAGCTGCGTTATAGTTGCCAGATGCGATCGCCTGTACTGCTGCTTGTTTGGTTGTTGTGGCTTGCTCTGGAATTAACAATTTTTGTCCGGCACTCAGACGCTGCCCAATTGCCTGATCTGACTGCGGGGAATTCCCCGTTGGAGACTTGGGAATTGTCTGATTTTGGGGTGATAAACCTCCGAGATTGATGCCGCCTCGGCTTGTGAACCACCAAATACCTGCACAGGCTAGCCCGATCGTAATTAGGAGGGATAATATCAGAACAGCGGTTTCGTTTTTTTGGGACATGGCTGCAGAATTTTAGATTTTAGGTTTTAGATTCAAAGAAGGAAGGAAGTTCGGCAACGAGCAATGGGATGTAAAGCATTTAATAACAAGTTCTCTTTCATTTAATAATTTATGTAGCAATTATGCTAATTCTCATACTTGAGATAGATGATTGTGGGCTGACATATACCTATATTTTAGCAGTTGTTAATTTATTTGAGCTGGATATTATAGAATCTAGCTGTGTAGCAGCTTAGATCCCACTGAGGTTGACTGTGATACCTGCGGATTGTCCCGTCTCTGAGGGTTTGGCTCCTTTACCGTATTTGGCGCTGCTGGGGGTGGGAGGCGTTTCTGGGGTGATTTCTGGTGCTCTTTCAGGCACCGCGTCTCCTGAGTGTGCGATCGGTGGAATGCGATCGCTATGCCGTCATCTAGGGCAACCAGCGAACCCGATATTTTCCCTCCTTGAACAGCTTGCTCGCGGCTACGAAACCTGGACTAAAGAGTCGCTGGCTCATAGCTTGCTTAAGTTGTTGACTGCCGTTTTATTTGCGGTCATACTTCCTACTAAGCTAGAACAATCAGCTAAATATAGTTTGTTGCGATTCCTACTTTATAGGTTTTTTTATGTTGTTTAGCTTTTTGTAAACATCTTTCAGCGTTTTATATCACAATTATTTAATAAATTGTTTTTCTTAATTATATCTTTACTTTTGCCTCCAATCTCGACAGTGGGAGAGTTGTTAATTATCCAGGGGCGGGGAAAGATTAAAGTTTTTTTAAGTTTGGCAAAAAAAACGCAATCTTTTGTAATATAAAGAAGAAAGTTGAAAAAAATATAAAGACAAACTAATTGGATAAAAGTGTCGCTAAGGTAGTAAAAATGACGGTGGGTCAGAGAAAAAGAGTGTTAAGCTAGGCTAAGCTCAGTCAAAGCAAAACCTTGATATTTAATTAAGTTCGATCGATAACAAAGGCTAAGGTAAATTCCATGGCAAACTCAGTTTTAAATCAGCCAAACGCAGCAGCAGGAGTGCAGTGGCAGCCAAAAGATATTATCCGCGGCCTAGTGTGGAAAATTGCGATCGCAACCTGGCTGTTAATGGCTGTAGGCAGCGCCACGCGAGTAATGAATGCGGGGCTCGCTTGCCCCGACTGGCCGCTGTGCTACGGTCAATTAATACCTGCAGCGCAAATGAATTTGCAAGTATTTCTGGAATGGTTTCACCGATTGGACGCTGCGGCAATTGGCTTAAGCGCGATCGCACTTTTAGGACTATCTTTGTTTTACCGCAGCCGCCTGCCAAAATGGCTGCCTTGGGCGAGCGCTGGGGCAGTATTTTTAATCGTTTTTCAAGGCGTATTGGGCGGCTTGACAGTAACACAACTGCTCAGATTTGACATCGTTACCGCTCACTTGGGAACAGCTTTACTGTTTTTTGGCGCCCTGCTAGTCATCGGTTTCATGCTGACTCCCTACGAAGCTACAGGAAATGTCGGCAAATTGGCTTGGGTAAGTTCGATCGCAGCATTGTTAGTTTACCTGCAAAGTTTGCTAGGAGCATTAGTAGGCTCTAGATGGGCACTGCACCAATGTTTGGACTCCTCAGAATTGTGCTCGGTAATGAACAGCCACATCGCCGGTATCGTACCAGCTACAGCAGCGACTTTAGCCGTAGCAGTCATGGCTTGGCGGCAGCCTGCACTGAGTCCAAACTTGCGAAAACTGGCTAATTGGGCGAGTGTTTGCCTAATTGCTCAATTAGTTCTCGGATTAGCAACTTTCCGGCTGCACCTTCAGGTAGAACCGCTGACAGTCGCCCACCAAGCAGTCGGTGCTGCTTTGCTGGGAACCCTGATAGCTTTTAGTGTTTTAGCTTGGCGCGATCGAGTTTTATCAGCTTGAGAGATAAGACTAAAGTAAGAGGCGGCGGGTTTATTAATCCTTGTAGCTACACCAAATATTTCTCGTAAAACCCGCCACTCCAACCTAATGACTAATGACGAATTCGCAAATAATTACTAACAGCTTACAACCGATGCAAGAAATCCTTACCAACGACAGCCCCCGCCTGCACGAAAACTTTTCGCAAGTTGTGAAAAGTTACTATCAACTAACAAAACCCAGAATTATTTTACTGCTGCTAATCACCACCTCAGCAGGAATGTGGATGGCCGCCAAAGGAGAAGTAGACCCGCTATTGCTGGTATCAACTATTACTGGAGGCGCTTTAGCTTCCGCGTCGGCGAATACTATTAATTGTGTCTACGACAGCGACATCGATTATATTATGGAGCGCACCCGATGGCGGCCGATTCCTTCGGGGCGTGTCAAGAAGCGCGATGCTTTGATATTTGCGATCGCCCTAGCTACAATATCCTTTACATTGCTGACAGTTGTTGCCAACTTATTAGCGGCATTGCTAGCGATGTCAGGCATCGTTTTCTACGTCCTAATTTACACCCACTGGCTGAAGCGCCACAGTGTCCAAAACATCGTCATCGGCGGTGCAGCAGGGGCGATTCCCCCGCTAGTTGGGTGGGCTGCGGTGACGGGAGATTTGAGTTGGGGTGCGTGGCTGCTGTTTGGGATTATATTCCTGTGGACACCGCCGCATTTTTGGGCATTAGCAATGATGATTCGCGATGAATACAAGGAAGTAGGCGTCCCGATGTTACCCGTAATTGAGGGCGACGAAGAGACAGCCCGCCAAATTTGGATTTACACCCTATTGATGATTCCTGCAACTTTGCTGCTAGTTTATCCCCTGCATTTAGCGGGCGCGGTGTATGCGGGAACAGCTATTTTCCTCGGTGCTATTTTTGCCCAAAAAGCTTGGTTGCTGTTGCAGACTCCAGAGGATAAGATTGTTGCGCGATCGCTCTTCAAATACTCTATTCTGTACCTGATGCTCTTGTGCGCTGGAATTGTGGTTGACAGTTTACCTGCGACTCATAATTTTACTACGGCTCTTGTACAAAATGTGCAAACTTTGATTAGTGCAGTTGTGATGTAGTCTTTTGTTAAATAGTCCTTATTAAAATAAAGCCCGCACCTTGCGGGTTTTGTTTATGGTAAAATAGTGGTAGTGATTTAATAGGTGAAAATTCCATAGAGGCGAACCGATCGTGAACTGGAAAGCACACATTCACTCAAATCCTAAAATTCTGCTTGGCAAGCCTGTAATTAAGGGAACACGAATATCCGTGGAGTTCATTTTAGGGCTATTTTCAGAAGGTTGGACGCAGCAACAAGTTATCGAAAACTACCCAACGCTTAATGCTGAATCTATCCAAGCGGTGTTTGCTTTCGCGGCGGAGTGCCTCAAAGAAGACGTATTTTACACGCCTTTACTGTTTGCTGAGGCAAGTTAATGCGGATGAGGAAGGGGTGATTTTGACGTTCGAGCGCGCTTACGGCGAACTCATTTATCGTTTGCGACTGCGATCGCCAAGAGGTGTCATTTATTTGCGGTTTCGTCCTCACACGCGGGAAGAACCAGCATCAATATTGTTAAATTTATTACAGACCGAAGGATTGTAATTTGAGGAACGGTTTACGGTGGTGGAGGGCGATCGAATTCGTCAACGCCCCCTACCGTAGTTATTGCTGGAAGCAAGTAGTTGTGTCGATTGAGGCAGGCTTTGGGTGACGATCTTTCAGAGTATTGAGCTTGAAGTGGCGATCGAGGATTTATATCGCGGTGTGAGTTTGGGGTGATAAATTGAGTTGCCCCCAGACTTCAACCACAAAGTCATGCGCGAAACTTGTCATATTGCTGATTGACATATCTGTTTGGAAAGAAGATCCATCAAGTCTGTTTGGAAAGAAGATCCATCAAGGATAATGGGATAGGGGGTTGATGGACAGCTTGCCCTAGAAAAAGCCGAAAAACCCAAAGTGGGAGTGATATTCAGATTATTCGGCTACCTCAGCTTTAAAGGTTCGGTTACTACGACAAAATCTTTTGTCAAGACAGATGGTGGTGCGTTAGATTAATTACATCACACGCATCCTATTTAGAAGATTATATGAAACAAGAATTATCCGAACTAATTAAACACTCTTATTCAGAAAAGGAAGCCTCCAAATACGTTGAATATAGCTTGACTCAAAAAGATTATGACTTAATAGTAGATTCAGCCAAGAGTGTTTTGGATTATTTTCCATCAATCCATAATTGCTGCGTTCAAATGAGTGCACTATGGACAATCTTGATAAGAGACCATACGGATATACCTGTTCATATGGTTGCTGGTAACCTAGATATGATGGGCAGGCGTATATTTGGTAATAATATGAACGCTCATGATATGAGCAAAAGCTTGTCTGAATCTAATTTAGATTGGGATGGTCATTGCTGGGTGGTTTTTGGCGACCGTATTGGAGATATTTCTCTATTTAGAACTGCTTACTCGGAACATACTCCAGAATGGTTGGGGGAGATGATTCGTTCTAAGTTTGGTGAGGATCGAGGAATGCTGTTAGCAACTCCAAGCAATTTGTTAGAGTATGGTTTGGTCTACACTCCAAGTTACGTTCTCCAAGATTCAGAGATTACAGATTTGGCTAGATCTATTGAATTGATAGTCAATCAGGAGAAAAGAGGTGAATGACAAGTTACTCCCATACTTTCGGGACATATTGACAGTAGCGCCGAGGCTTTAGCAGTCCTTAATTCATAATTAATGTGCTACAATTGTAATACAAACTTGACTCACTTATGATCTTATGATGAACCTCGAACGTAAAACACATAGAGATGGCAACTTACACCCTAAAGCATTTAATTGTCTAAAACTTCTCGATGAAAGCTTTACCTATCATAACGATCACACCCAACGGCATCCATTCTCAATCTACAGTCGCTCACTACAGAAAGTAATGCAGTCTTTCAATGCTGTTCTGGATGAAATCGATCAGATTTCTACGGCTTTGTTTAATGCTGAGGGAAATTTAGATTATCCTTTAAAGAAGCTGCCTGATTTACAAAAAGAATTACTACACGCCTTACAATCTCACATTGATGATTGCTATTGGATTCTTAAAGTTATTCACCCATATGATAGCAATGTTCAGGAAAAACATCCCGACCGTTGGTTGGATAAGGTCAAACACCCTGCTTATAAGCCTTTTCATAATGCAATCAAGGACTACAGAGAATCATTTGCTCCTATTGTTAATAAGATTAAACACAATGGTGGTCAATTGCGTCCCATAATGATGTACTCAAGGGGACGTGGCATAGTTGCACGTACTGTAGATAAAGGTATTCAAACTTTTCCCAAAAATGCTCGTATTGTTGGGTATTTTCTAGAGGGGATGCAACCTAATGGACGTATAGGCCCTGATTGTGAGATTCATCGCGATGGTACAACCGCTATTTCCTTAAATCGTGACCTACGTTATCACTTTGCAAATCTCTACCGAGTTGGTGATCATTTGAGGGCTGCAATTGCCAGAACGGTTCGTCACTTTCACGAAAAAAAATTGCCTCGCGATGTCGCTGTTAATGATACCGGCTCCCAATATGATATAGAGTCAATTGCAGAACGCGTCAGTAAGCTGCCACCTCTATTCTTTGAGAATGAGTTTTCTAAGAAAACACCAGATATTAAGTTCCACCGTCATAACAGGAATGCAGATTTGATTTTGGAGGTTCCTGGTTCTCAGTATATGACTTGGGAGGGAGAATTAATGATACATTATGAAACACAAGTAGATGCTGTTTGCCCTTACTATCAACTTCCTTACAGGTAAGTCAGGAGCGTTTGGAATTCCATACCCGGAATGCCTAACAACGAAATAAAATTGTCTAGGTTGGGTTTCGTTCCTCAACCCAACCTAGGTGAATTTTAATTTTTAGCCTTAACTGAACTGTATTAGTTCATCACCAATTCGGACTAAAAACCAAAAGCGATCGCCCACACCAGTCTTGTTATTATTAAAATCAATGGCTGCAAAAGGAAGCATAGACACTGACAGGTGAATGCCATGCAAGCCAAACTTCAACAACAACTTTCTCCTGCTGATGCCGAAGTCATTTTGAGACGCTTGCCAGAACGAATTCAAGCGGCTCCGATCGCGCGTGCTGCGGAAATTGAATATCCGATCGAAGCTGCGATAGAAATGGCGAGCGCCAGTTTTTTCGACACAGAATCGTTAGGTTTCGTAGATTGCAAACCAGGACGTGGGCAGTAAAACGGAGAAGGCGACGTTTTGTCAATTGAGCGGCGATCGCTATTATTTTAACTTGACTGAGATTCTAAGAAACCGAGTTTTTGAGCAAATCTGCAATGCTCTAAGGAAATATTATCGTAAAAAACCCGGTGTCTCGACCCCCAATTAATTCGACTGAATTTGCGAATTCAAAACCTTAGAAATTCGATCGCGCGTTTCCTCCAAATGAGCCCGCGTATAAGCATCAGCATTCCGATCCAAATTCCGAATACTCTTGCTCAAACCCTCCCGCAACTGTCGCAACTCGTACCAAGCCAAACTCCGCGCATCCTCTGGAACACTGGTTTTTCGCAGCACCATTCCGATCAAAATCGCTAAATGTTCCCGCTGCAAAGAACGCCGAAAAGTTGAAATTTGCATCTTCTTTTCCGGCTGCAAAACCTCTTTCCAGATATCCTTTTGCACAGTATCCAACACTTCCGGCAACCTCAAAGCAGTTTCCGGCGCCGATTTTAACTCCGCATCCCGCAGTCTCGCCAAGCGCGTCGGAGATAGCAAAACCCGCAACACAAACCGCTGCAAAAAAGTAATTCGATCGCCGATCGGGTAATCTAGAGGAAACACCAAAGCCGGACTTCCCCAGTGTTCCCAGCGCGAAGGCGCCAATTTGTTGAGCAATTCCGGCGCAAAACTAAACGCATCCGGCGCAAAAACGTACTTCTCTAATGTTGCCAAAGCTTCTCGCTGCTGAGAAAGTTCGATCGGCACAAACGGCAACTTCGCATTAGTATCTCCAGGGCGAATCCGATTAAACGACTGTCCCCCCACATACAAAGTCGCATTCATCACCTGGTTGACATAATACCCGAACACCGAATCAAACATCACCCGCAGTTCGTTATAACCCTCTTCCCCAACTGGAGTTCGCTTTTCTAAACGCTTCCACATCGCCCTCGCATTATCCAATTGCCATTGCGAATACCTCAGCATATTGGCGCTGAGATCGAAAGTATTTGCAGCGGGATCGAGAATATCAACAGAATCCTCATCCGGCGCGTAAGCTAATTGCTGTTCCGCAGCGCGGCTGGCAATTTGTTGCAGCGCTGGTAAGTCGCTGTTCGGGTTTGCGCCGCCAATCACCTTGTAACCGTACTCGATCGCCCAATCGTCGTAAGGCCCTACAATCGTTGGAAAATAGTCGCCCTGCACAGTTCCCTGTGGTGCCAAATTAATCGGCACATAATCCATCACCGACGCAATCATACCTTGCGTGCGAGTTACCTGAGTATTGTTCAAATCCTCCGGTTGCAGCATCGTACTCCCGTGAAAATTGTGCCTCAAACCAAGAGTGTGACCGACTTCGTGCGCCGTCAAATATCTGATATATTCATTAACATAATTGTCAATCGTCCCACTGCTAGGCGCTGCATTTTCCAACAGATCCATCGACATTGCCCCGATCGCAAATTGGCGACTAGATTCCAACCCAAAACACATATCCGAGCTCGACATCAACCGCGATAAAGGATCTCGCTTTTGCTCTTGGTATCTTTCTACCAAAGTCGGCAAATCATCAGCAATTCCACCTTGAGAATTTTCCCCACTGCTTTTTCCTAAATCCCCATTTTCTAGCACCTTCAAATAGCGAGAATACATCCCGAACTGACAGGGATTAGTATTAGAACCGTTTCGCCCTTGAAAACTCTTAGATAGCGATCTATTTTGTTCCACCAAAGACCGATAGCCCTGTTTCATTTCCCGGACAACATTAGCATCCAACAGAATATCAGCATCCAAAATTTCCCCAGTCAGCGGGTTAGTGCGAGATGGCCCGAGGCCGGCAAACTGAGGCTCAAAAGAACTCGACCAGCGAATAGTATTGTAGCGAACATCAGCCGGGTCCCATTTAGCATTGTCCGGCATTTGTTTGACCTGAATTGCCTCCGTAAAACCTGCCTTTTCAAAAGCTTTGTTCCACTCCAAAACGCCCTCGCGAATTGCGTTTCGGTATTCCGGAGGCACATTATTTTCAATCCAAAACACGATCGGCTGCACCGGAGGCGACATCGGCGCCGTCGGGATTTGCTTTTGCAAATGCCAGCGATTGATATAGCGCACAAAAGGCTCCCGGCTGCTCTTGTCAGAAAAGTCCTTATATGCTGTAAGAAAATAGCCCACTCGCTCGTCCGCAAGCCTGGGGCGGTAGCCGTTATTTAGCGGGACTTCCGAGAAACTGTAGTGAATGCGGAGGTTAAAAGCCCGACTGTCAGGAATCGAAGGTAAATAGTTAAGTTCACTGTCATTATCGCTAGAAAAACCGTAAATAGAAGCAATTTCCACATTCAGCGGAAACGCTTTAACATCTTTAAAATAAGACTTGTCTTCATCGATCGAGTAAGAAGCGCCCAAAATCATCGGCAAAATCGCTTTTACCCCTGGTAAATCCCGCTTTTGGCTCATCAGCAAATCGCCTAAATCGATCAGCAGAGTTTGTCTTTGCGAATGAATGCTTTTGAGTGGCAAAGAATAGAGAATTGACTCACTAAATCCCCGTTCTACCGAACCTGCTTGCGGGTCGCCCGGCCTTGTGCGAAAATTTATATTTGGTATCACAAACTGCACCTTATTTTGGACGCGCCGCAGTTGAAATAAGAAATCGCCTATCGGCATTCCGCTCAAAATTCCCGCTTCCCCCAAACCCGATGCCAATGTCACAAAGCACAGGAACTTTTTGTTGAGTTGTTCCGGTTTAATTTCCAGATATACTTTATCAGTTGCTTGATTGCGGTAAAGAGTAAATAGTCCCTCTAACTTTTGTGCGTCTTGGACAACCTGTTCAAAGGGTGCCAGAGTTTGCTGTTCGCTACTTTGTTCGTTGCTGGGCGACCCCGATGATAAAGCTAAAGGTAACCAGAAACCTTTATACAAACTGAAACAGAAAAATGCTAAAGATAATATAAAAAATATCAAAGGCAGATTTTTTCTCGGAATTTTTATCTGTTGATTTTTGCTATTTTCAGGAAATATCAATCTTTTCATTTTCAGTATCCAGTCGCCGGAAAGAATAGTTTTGAAAGAGCCGCGCCCCACTCGCCGCGCTGGGCTCCTTTAACTTCTAAAATAACTCAAAATTCAAAAGTCAAAACTATTGTTTCGCCGGCCAGGGAATCATGGGATCTTGAGCCAACCGCTTAGAAACTGCAACAGCACCGTAACGGTTGAGGTGGCTAGGGTCGGAAAAAGATTCCCGCGCCTGGGGCCACAATAAACTCTTATCTAGGAAAATTAGTCCGCTTTGAGCTGCTAATTCTTGCATATATTGCCGGAATTCTTGTTCGTAACCTGTCCGCACCGGGTCTAAATAATCTTCAGTCAGAGGCATATTCACAAACACGAGATTGATGTTGCGAACTTTGGTAAATTCGATCAGATTTTTGAGTGCTAGAGCTTGTTCGCCTACCAATTTAAAATTTTGATAGTCGGAGTCGTAATAACCAGATACTTTCGGGTGATTCTGAAAGTAAGTCTCGGGATTGAAGCGTATATCGATCGGCAAAAAGCCATTTGGTTGAAACTCGCTGACGGGTTTACTCGCAGCAGCGGGCTGGGTATTTTCCTTTGTTTGTTCACCCAGGGCTGCGGGTTGGGGGCTGTCGATTGCAACAGGGGCGGAGGGATTAACGATCGATCGCAAAAACCCTTTGAGTCGATCGCGCTTTTTGTAAATTGCAGAACCCTCGACCAACTTTTGACTCACCAATTGCTGAACGTTAGCTTGAGTTTGTCCCAAATTGTTGACCAATTCAGTGGCAGTTGCCACCGGATTGTTGGCGCTTTCCTTCGATGTTTCGGATTCTAATTGATTGGTGCGGATCAGAAAACTACCCCGGCTCAATTGCCTGTAACCTTCAGAAGAAGCGATCGCACTAAAAGTCAAATCCGGTCGCCCGCTGTTGAGAGCCCTCGCCCCGTCCGCCAACACCAGCAATTTCGGCAGTTGTTGCGGCGGCAAAATCCGGCGGACGATCGAATCTACAACCTGGAGAGTAGCTCCATTAACTCCAAAATTGTAAGCGCTTAGCCCCGGGTAGCCCGAAGCTGCCAAAGCTGTTTCCAACACCGCCGGGTCAATACCGCGCAGCGCCCTCGAACTACCGACAATTAAAATATCTGGTGGTTTTTTGTGCAGGTGGATGTACTCTTGATAGCGCGCTATCTGCTCGTCAAGCTGCTCGCTCCTCAAAGTTGGGAACACCGCAGGAGCCGAAACATCAGCTACAGGAACGCTAGTATTTCCCGGTTTCGTAAACCCAGAGCCATTAAAAGCCTCTTCCCGGTTGGCTGCCGGCGAAGGCTGCAACGGAGTTTGAGGCAAATTCACCTCATCAGCAGGGGGAACGGGGTTAGGGGTTTCCTTCGGAAGTCGGGCTGTAACGTCGTCCACAGCCTTGGGGGATGAATTTTGACAATTTGGGCCGCTGCAAACTTCAGAAGCGCTAGGAGCTTGACTGACCGTCGCAGATTGCAGAAATAGACCGAGGAGCCAATCGGCATTGAAAGTCAGCAGACAGCCGGCGATCGCCCAAATCAAAGCGATTCCCGCCGCGCGATCGGCTCTCACGCCCCCCGGCGCAGCAGCATTCGTTGACAAAGCATCGTTGGGAACAAACAAACCCGAAGCGACAAGCGGTTGCACCGCAGCTTGAACTAACTGCTCGCCCAGATTGTATCCGGGGAGTCTGATTTTGAAGCGGGGCCGCCAGGAGTTGGGCATGGGAGCATCGAACACCAAATTGTCGCCCAAACCCGAAAAACTCCCATCCTCCGCCGGCGCAAACTCCGGCACCGGTTCCTTTTCCAACACAGCTACTTGGGAGGGTGCCGGTGCGGGTGCCGTCGCTGATTCCTCGCCAACGGCCGTTCTGAGGTCGATTGCGTAGCGCCACAGGGGCAGTTTCTGACCGGCGCGGCGCCCGTAGACTCGCACCCCTGCGACTCCCGGAATTTGTAAGTGTCGCAAAAATTTCGCCACCGGCGGCCCTACCTTCGACTGAGAAGGGCAAGTCAGAGATTCTGTCATGACGTGCAGCACGTCGGCTTTTTGCAGCACGACAGCCCGCATCCCTCCTGTTTCCAGCTTGCGTCTGAGATTGGGGTTGAGCAACCTGTTCAATAAAAAAGTCAGAGCCAATTGGTCGCCCTCAGCCGCCAGCGTTCGGGCGCTCGCAGCCAAGTCGGGATGGTGGGCAGCAGGCAAGTCCACCCAGTCTATCCACACGGGGGACTCCGGCGCGGCCTGAGAGTCCTTGGCTGGTTCTACGCCGTAGATAGTAGCTGCGCGGATGCCTTGGGGCGCAAAGGAGGCTAACAAAGGGGCGATCGCGTCGGTGGTTTGGTGCTTGTCGGGGTATTCTTGCCGTTTAGGCTTTTGTCCTTTTTTGGCACTTTTGCTGCAAAACAGGTGGAGGGTTGCTTCTTTGAGGGTAGCCCGCACTTCGACTCTCGATGCCGCCAAGTGTTGGTTTAGCAGTTTGGCGATCGACTGTACGTCTCCCCACCTGGCCCATTCCTTGAGAATTTTGTCCGGCGAAGTCAAATCCACCCGCAGCACCCAGTCCGGCTTCGCTTCGCCGCTGACTTGGCTGCCGATCACGGCTTCCCGGAAATCCTGTAGTTGCAGTTTCCGCAGCCTGCCGGCGATGGGTTCTGCCAGCAATGAGGGGTCGGGGCTGTAAGCTGACTCGCATAGCACCAGCAGTCGCCGTTCTTTGGGCTTGATATTTTCCGACCCGTTCAGCGGCAGGGTTTCTCCGTTGCTTTTGAGTTCTTTTTCGCGAATGCTTACTTTCACCGAAACTCCCATCGGCCCGAGGATTTCGCTCAGATAGCTGGCGATCGCATCTGGATAGCCCCGGCGCGCCAAAGTTTCCGGCGAAATCGTCAATGTTCCATCGCGATCGCCCTCGCCTGAGTCAGCTTCGGGGGATTGAATCAAAGCTACCGCGCCACGGTTCGCTTTCTGCTGCGGGGGAACGGCCGAAGCGAAAGCTTCCCGCGTCGCAGCAGCCGAAGTGTCGATCGTCACGGGGGAAGTTTCAAAAACTTCTGGGTATTGAATCCGGGAGGCGATGGGCAGACTTTCGGCGTCAAAATCCAGTTCTTCCCGTACTTGCGGCGGGTGGGCGGCTGTTTCTATCGGTTTTGGTGTCTGTTTGAGTTTCTGGTTGTCATTCTTAAATTTGCCGAAAAATCCGCCTCTTTTAGGGCTTGCTGGCGGTTCGTCGAGGGAACTCGCTGGCGGCGGCACTTCGGCAACTTTTGCTTCCGGTTGCTGTGGCTGTTGCTGTCGCTTGGGACTGCTGCAATCGAGCCGGACTGTCCAGTCATTTTGTCGGGAACCGATTTTGCGGCCGCACAGAAACAACTGGTAAATTTTAGGTCGATCGGGCAGCAGTCGCGTTAAATCAGTGTGTTCGAGGGCGTTGGTAAATCTCGCCGTCACCAATTCTTGAGACGGACACTGCGCTGCTTCGCACAAAATGTGCAGGTGATTTCCCCGCAAACGCGCTTGTACTTGAACTTCGGGAAGCCCTAAAGCTTCCCCGGCCCACTGCGACGCGCTCGATCGATTGTCTGCCAATATGCTCCCGTTCGCATTCAACATGAAACTCTAAATTTTGCCAAAGCTGGTTTTGTTTTCTAGAAATAGCACAGTTACAGATTTTACAGACAATTATTTGATTTGCCGAGCCTAACCCTTTTGTCTGGTTTAAGCCATGCTGGACTTAGTGTCTTGCCTTGTATCCCCTCGACTTCGAGCCGTTGGGGAATATTTTTTTGATAATACCTCGACATTTTGGCACAGATAGGTCCAAATTAAGCCAAGCAACAAGTTATTCGTCATTAGTCATATCGTTTCCGTTTGCATCTGAATAATAATTAGACCTCTCTCATAATTCTTGTGGAACAGGCATCATGCCTGTTCAAGACTGGCTTTTCTGGAAATGTCTATTATTTTCCGACTGTAGCGCTGTGCTTTCGTCATGCTCCGCGGAGAGAGGCGCACGATAGCATTCGGGGAGTATCCCGATTTTATACAAAGCGTTTTTTCCGAGTGCGAGCTTAAGATCTCGCGAGAATATATTTATAGACTTGGCTACGCGGGGACGATCGCTTGCAGGATATCAGTCGGATGTCACTGGATTTGATATCAAAAGTCATCAGTCAGAAAGCAGCGGTCAAGATGATTATTTGCCTTTTGACACTCGGGGCGCGTGAACGCGCGAGGATTCTTGGTTCAGTCAGTCGATTTGCTCGTTGATGTCACCACCAATGAGTAGAGATCGTTCTGTCCCCAAGCGTTAATTTCGGTGTGCCCCACCGTATTTAAAGTGATTGCTGCCAACCTCAAACCTTTCGCCAAAATATTGCGAGCGGCATTGTGATCACGATCTAATACCGCGCCACAACTACAAATATGGGTTCGAGTTGACAACGTTTTTTTAACAGTATTGCCACAGGCTGAGCAATCTTGAGAAGTATACTGAGGAGCGACAGCAATCACTGTTTTACCGTACACTTTTCCCAAGTATTGCAGCCATTGAGCAAACTGATACCACGCTGCATCGCTAATTGATTTGGCCAGCTTGTGGTTCTTAACCATATTCCTCACCTGAAGGTCTTCATAGGCCAAAAAATCGCTAGATTTTACCGCGCACAATGCCGTCTTAATGGCGAAGTCTTTGCGCTGCCTGCTGACCTTCAGATGCTTTCTTCCTAACTTGTTTATCGCTTTTTTACGATTACTAGAACCTTTCTTCTTTCGAGAAACTCGTTTCTGCAATCTCTTCAAAGCTTTTTCGCTTTTGCGAAGAGAGCGAGGGTTGGGGACTGTCTCACCGCTACTATCGGTATAGAAATGATTCAACCCCACATCTATCCCAATAGCTTTACCCGTGGGAATAGATTCCTCTATCCGCTCAACGTTGATACATAGCTGAGCGTAGTAGCCGTCGGCACGCCGAATGACCCTAACTCGTTTAATCTCGTTAGGTGAATAGAAATGCAAGTCTCGACTACCGATTAATTTGAAAGTTCCAGCAGCAAAACCGTCCGTAAATGTTATACCTCTTTTATTGGTAGAAAGCTTCCAGCCTGATGTCTTATACTCTACGGAACGAGTATGTTTTTTGAACTGCGGGTATCCTTTTTTCCCTGGCTTCTTAGCTTGGCAATTAACGAAAAAACGTTGGATAGCAAAAATGGCACGTTCAGCAGAAGCTTGACGTGCCATCGAGTTAAGCTTGCCTGCCCATTCAAACTCTTTTGCCATGAGGGCGCATTGTTTGTAGAGGTCAACTAGCTTAACTCCTTGATTGTCGATCCAGTATCTGAGAGCTTTGTTTCTGACAAATTGAGCTGTGCGGATCATTTCGTCGATGACCCGGTATTGCTGCGCTTTGCCTTTTAACTTAAACTCTAATGCAATCATGCAATTATCGTATCACATTTATAGAGCATTGTGCCTATAAAAAAAATATTTGAAAATTCTTTACGCTTTAGAAATTAAAGCCTTCCTAGAAGGACGGGCCTTTTACCAGAATTTTTGGTAAACTGAGGATTAGGGATTGACACAGGAGGAATTTATGCCGTCGGAAAACCAAGACTTGCTCAAAACTCAAACATCTAACAGTCCAAAGTTGCCAGTTCCCTCAGACATTTTATTGAGCTTGGTCGCCTTACCCATGCTGGGCGGGTTGGTGGTGGCTAAAGCTGCTGCTGAGTTTGTTGGGTCGATCGGCGTTGAAAGCGAAGAAGTCTTTCGGGGTTCGCGCCTCCCCGTTCTCAACTTTCCTCAATCACAGGATTAGAAAGCCCAAGGAAGGATGCTGCAGCTAGAAGTTTAATTTTTTGACCCCGCCTAAAAACGGATACCAGCCGCCGACTCCTGTCGTGGAGAGATAAAAATTTTCTACCCTAGTTCAACTTCCCAGATTCATCTTTGGAGTAAATCTAAAATTGTTCGACTGAGCGCGACTCAACTGAGCGCTCGCCGAACGTCTCAGGCTGATCCTCTAAAATCTAAAATCCCAAGTCAACTGATATGAAAGCTTGACAATCCGTACAATCCGTGCTTCAGCAATTAATCTTTCCTTATACTTTGTACATAAGTGCCTTCTACTTTCTACGTTGCAATAAGTTGTCTCAAATTTGACTGCAAACAAAAGTGTTTTAGGCGAAACTAAACCATACAATTTTCTTGACACCCGCAGCTATTGAGGAACAGCCCGATGAGTTCAGTCCTCCAGTCTTCAGAACAGGCTATTGATACAACATCTATTTCCCATTCTCCCGCTTACTCAAAATCAGACCTGTTTCTGCGAAATCGCCTCAAAGTTGTAGAGGACTTGTGGGAATCGGTGCTGCGACAGGAGTGCGGGCAGGAATTGGTGGATTTGCTCCAACAAATGCGATCGGTCAATTCCGCCGAGGGACAGGCCACTCACTTTCGCGAGTCGAATGTCGTACAGCTAATCGAAAAGCTCGACCTTAACGCCGCCATCCGCGCCGCTCGGGCTTTTGCGCTGTATTTTCAGTTGATAAACATTGTCGAACAGCACTACGAACAGCGAGACCAACAGCTAGCTTACGCTAGCAGCAACGATGCTGGTGGGCGGATGTTTTCTAAGCTACCAGGACAAGCAACGGATGCCCCCGATCGCCCGCGGCACAGGGAAGGCCCCGGCCCCGTCCAAACGGTTCTGAGCAATGCAGACAGCAGCGAGACGATCGCCCGAGATGCCGGCACTTTTCACCAACTGTTTCCGATGCTGCTGCGCTTGAACGTGCCCAGCCAGCAAATCCAGCGGTTGATCGATCAGTTAGATATCCGCTTGGTATTCACCGCTCACCCGACAGAAATTGTCCGCCACACGATCCGCACCAAGCAGCGGCGAATGGCGAAGATTCTCCAACAGCTAGACCAAGTTGACGAGAAATTTCAGGCCCTGGGGGCAGACTCTCAAAGCCCCTACCCGGTGTCTTGCTGGGAAGCTGCGGCCCTGCAAGAGCAACTGATGGAAGAAATTCGCCTCTGGTGGCGCACGGACGAACTGCACCAATTCAAGCCGACTGTGCTTGACGAGGTGGAATACACTCTCCACTACTTCGATGAAGTGCTGTTTGATGCGATTCCCGAACTCTACCACCGCTTAAAGCAAGCGCTCCACGCTTCTTATCCTTATCTGAAACCGCCGAGTTACAATTTTTGCAAGTTCGGTTCTTGGGTGGGATCGGACAGGGACGGCAACCCTTCTGTGACTCCGAAAGTTACTTGGCAAACAGCTTGTTATCAGCGCCATTTGGTGCTGTGTAAGTACATCAACGCCGTGAAACGCCTCAATGAACTGTTGAGTTTGTCGCTGCACTGGAGCGACGTGCTGCCGGAATTGCTCGAATCTCTCGATCGCGACAGATCGGAATTTCCCGAGGTTTACGAGCAGTGGGCGATCCGCTACCGCCAAGAACCTTATCGGTTGAAGCTGGCCTACGTGCTGCAGCGGCTGGAAAATACGCGCGATCGTAATTGGCGACTCTACAAAGGAGACGAGTTGCAGCGGGAACGCGAAGCTTTGTCGGAAAATCCCGGAATGACCGGCCTTTATCGATCGGGCGCTGAGTTTTTGACCGAGCTGCAGCTCATCGAGCACAATTTAGTGGAAACAGGTTTGAGCTGTCGGGACTTGGAAAATCTGCTCTGCCAAGTAGAAATTTACGGATTTAATTTGGCTTACCTAGATATCCGCCAAGAGTCAACAGTACACTCCGACGCTTTGAGCGAAATTGCTGAATACTTGCAAATTTTGCCCAAGCCTTACAATCAAATGTCGGAATGCGATCGAACTATTTGGCTCGCAACGGAACTGCAAACTCGCCGCCCTTTAATTCCAGCAGAATTGCCCTTTTCTCCCAAAACTTGCGAGACGATCAATACCTTCCGGATATTGCGGCAAATGCAGCAGGAGTTTGGCCCGGAAATTTGCGAAACTTACGTCATCAGCATGAGCCACGATGTCAGCGATTTACTGGCAGTTTTGCTGTTAGCCAAAGAAGCAGGACTTTACGATCCGGCGACAGGAATTAGCAGCATTCAAGTAGTTCCCCTGTTTGAAACGGTGGAAGATTTGAAAAAAGCGCCGGAAGTTATGCAGCAAATATTTGATTTGCCACTTTATCGAGCTTTGCTAGCAGGAGGATACGCGCAGGAAATAGCGGAAAAAAGCGAAGAAAATATCCAATGTCCCCTCGAAACTCTCAAATTGCAAGAGGTGATGCTGGGCTATTCGGACAGCAATAAAGATTCGGGTTTCCTCAGCAGCAATTGGGAAATCCACAAAGCTCAAAAGGCTTTGCAAATGGTTGCCGAAAATTACAATGTAGAGTTGCGGATTTTTCACGGCCGAGGCGGTTCTGTAGGGCGCGGCGGCGGGCCTGCTTACAAGGCAATTTTGGCTCAGCCTGGTAAGAGTATTAGCGGGCGAATTAAGATTACTGAACAAGGCGAGGTTTTGGCTTCTAAATATTCTTTGCCGGAGTTGGCGCTTTACAATTTGGAAACGGTGGCGGCGGCGGTAATTCAAGCTAGTTTGCTGCACACTGGTTTTGATGGCATCGACCCTTGGAATGAGATTATGGAGGAGTTGTCGGTGAGATCGCGATCGCACTACCGCCATTTAATCTACGAACAGCCGGATTTAGTTGATTTCTTCCACCAAGTTACCCCGATTCAAGAAATCAGCCAGTTGCAGATTAGTTCTCGCCCGGCCCGGCGCGGTGGCAAAAAAGACATCAGCGGTTTGCGAGCAATTCCGTGGGTGTTTAGCTGGACTCAAAGCCGCTTTTTGCTGCCTTCTTGGTACGGTGTCGGCACAGCTTTGCAAGAGTTTTTGCTGGAGGAACCGGAAGAACATTTGAAACTTTTGCAGTATTTCTACTTAAAATGGCCGTTTTTTAGAATGGTAATTTCTAAGGTGGAAATGACCTTATCTAAGGTGGATTTGCAGATTGCAGAACACTATGTGCGGGAGTTAGCTTTGCCGGCTGACAAGGAGCGTTTTCAAACTCTATTCGAGCAAATTGCTGCGGAATTTCACTTGATTCGGGATTTGGTTTTAACTATTACCGGACACCAGCGTTTGTTGGACGGAGATCCATCGCTGCAGCGTTCGGTGCAGTTGCGAAATGCGACGATTGTGCCTTTGGGTTTGTTGCAGGTTTCGTTGCTGAAACGTTTGCGGCAGCACGGTAGTGGCGGGGTTCCGGGGGTGATTCACTCGCGTTACAGCAAGGGTGAATTGTTGCGGGGAGCTCTGCTGACGATTAATGGAATTGCTGCAGGGATGCGGAATACCGGCTAGGGAAATAGTTTTGAGTTTTGAATTAGTGGTGAGGTGCGCGCTTACGCACCTTGCTACTGGTAGTTTCAGAATTCGCGCGATCGCCCCTTGTAGTCACAGCCATAGGAAACTGTTCGCTATCCTAGCTGAGATTTTTTTATGTCTAAACGCAAACAGTCTGAAGGTTGTCGCCCGATGCTGCGGCGCACTTTTTTATTTTTAACGGGCATAGCTTTGGCGCGGGTTGCGGCTGACTATTTTGCGATCGCCCAAAACCGAGATAGTTTCTTGACTCTCGCGGGTCAAGTGTGGCAAAAGTCACTAGCTTTTTTATCAAGTATACAATCAAATCAAACTCCTCAACCTCTCCCTAACAATCCGATTGTAAAATCGGGAAAAAACAATCAACCTCTGCCGAGTAATCCTATTGTAAAATCGCCGGAAAATTCTCCTGCTGTGCAGCCGTCTCAACCTCAAATTATCAAACGTTCTGCTAAGCAAGCAAAACCTGTACAAGTCAGCAGCCAAAATGTAGCTGGCGCAAGTTTTTATCTAACAACTATTGACCTCGCAGACCCAGAAATTTATATCACAATTGGGTTAGCTAATAATGCAGATTTTGCAAATACTTCTAAAGTCACGCGGGGTGATGAACCTTTTGAAAATATGGTGGCGCGTTACCGGGCTGCTGTTGTTGCTAACGGAACTTTTTTTGGTAAAGATGAGCAGAAATCTGTGCTGGGAAATATGGTGGCGGCGGGTAAGTTTCTGAAATACAGCCGATGGGAAAATTACGGCACGACGTTGGGGATTAAAGCGGGAAATCAATTGGAAATGGTGACGGCTAGAATCGAAGGTAAGCCGGATTGGAGCCAACATTGGTTTTCTCTGACTTGCGGGCCGAGATTGGTTAAAGGGGGGAAAGTTTGGCTGTCTCCTTTATCGGAAGGTTTTAAAGATTCTCATGTTTTGGGCGTGGGTTCAAGAACGGCGATCGGCTTTCCGGCTTCCAGAGATAAGTTATTTTTGGTGACTTTTCTTGACAGTTTGTCTTTGGAAGCAGAGGCTAAAGTTATGCAGGCGATCGGCTGTTTTGAAGCGATGAATTTGGACGGGGGCGCTTCGGTGGGTTTGGCTCATCAAGGGCAGATTTTATTGCCGCCGGGACGGAATTTGACGAATGTCCTGGTGGTTTACGATCGCGAATATCCAGCGCCGACTCAGTTAAAGCAGTCCTGGGAACGCTTTCAAAAGGGATCTCGACCTTCCCCCGATCCGTCCGTTTTTTTTGATTGATCTAGCAGAAGGAAGTTCGGTTTTCGTTGCACGCGATCGGGATGTAACGGATGGAAGAAAGAACGAAGAAGGAAGAAGGAATCGAGGGAGCATCCAGATTTTGGGTAGTGCTCCCAAGGGAAGGATGAGAGAATTAGAGACAATGCTATAACCAGTGGTTGGGATAGGTCCTTTCTGCCGCTAAATTATTAAAGATGACGGCGCACAAGACCAAGATTATTGATCCCTCAAAAGCAGGTGTTAGCAAAAATTTCCAGTCTGGTTGGGTCATCATGACCACTAAGGCAACTGCTCCCGAAGGGGGATGTAGAGTTCTGGTAATCTGCATAATTCCGATCGCACTAGAAACAGCCATTCCCATCGCCCAGGGAGAAGAACCGACAAAATGCAGAATCATTAAACTGGTGAGAGCAGCTAAGAAATTGCCCCCAATGACATTCCGGGGTTGAGCCAAAGGGCTGTCAGGGACACCAAAGATCAGAACGCTTGTAGCACCAAACGGAGCCATGAGTAAAGGAGAATTAGTTTTTACAGCAAGATAGGACGTTGCAGTAATTGCCAAAAAACTGCCAATCCAACTCCAAAAAATATGCCGAGGATGAGGTCGGTCTATTGGGCAGGTCAATGGACACGATCCCCATCTCCCAAAGGTTTTAAACCAATAACTTTCCCATTTCAGTCGAATTTTTTTACTGTCAATCATAAATCAGGTTACTTGATAACCAGGCTTCTTAAATTGTCGGAACTAGCCTTCGCTAAAGTTAAGATATCATAACATTTGGTCAAAAAGTAGTTAAAGGCACAGATTTTTTACTTCTATGCCGCTCAAGCTGCAGCTAACCACTCGGTTGGAACTCATATCTTGCACCATTCTCAAGAACAGGCTTTCCGGCCTGTTCCACAAAGAGTAGATTTTCTTCTTGTGGAAAGGGCCGCAGAGCCCGTTCATAAAAGGCTTATTGACAATGGTGCAACATCTCAGTTGGAACGGACTAGCGAGTTTGGTCGGTTATTTGTAAGGTGCGATGCCCAGTAAGCATGAATTGAAAGAGCGCACCCACACTTTGGATAAGTCTCTAGTTCAGAATGCGATCGCCGTTTTCTGGTTAGTGCGATCGAGACGATCGCACTCGGATATAATTACGAACTTAATCTTCGTTACGGAGAGTTTTCCCACTCGGCGGTAAGCTTGCGGAAATTGTATTTAGATGCACCGGGGTGACAAGTAACGCAACTGCTGATATTTGCGGGTTGTGGCAGTTTGACTTTGGGGTGCAGAGCTTTGAAATAGCGAGAACTGGCGACTCGGTAGGCGAGTTCTTCGTCTTTGGCTTGGGGACGAGAAAAAGTTTGCAGGTAGTTCCACACTAGCAGACGAGGCGGGTCTACTAGCAGTTTGATGGTTTGTCCGTAATGTTGGGGATCTTGCAGCAATCTGCGCCAAGTTTCTGTAGGTAATACTTGTGGCGGTAAACCGATGTGACAGGTGGCGCAGTTTTCTAGGTACAGTTGCTGTCCCAGTTGGTAGCCTTGGGGGATGCGATCGACAGTTCCAGTATCCTCGATCGAAGACACCTGAGCCAGTCGCGCCGGAGTGCGAGAGTAGGCAGTCTGAGCTGCAACCCATCCGCCTCCGGTACAGCAGACAATTATCAACACCAGCAAAGTTGAGTAAAGCCCCCGCAAGCCTACTCTGCGACGTTTGCGGGGTTTTTCCTGTTTCATAATTCTGAATTTATTTTTGGTTAAATCACTGGTATGCTCATGCCTTCGCGGGCTAAGCAGCTATTGGCGAAAACTGCCTGCACCTCTGCTTCGGTACGATCGAGAAAATTGTCGTCATGGCCTGGATCGTGGTGAAACATCACGATTTTTTTGACTCCAGCAGCTTTCGCTACTTCTACTCCTGCTTGCCAAGTCGAGTGTCCCCAGCCGACTTTCGGGGTTTTGAAGTTGTAATACTCTTCGTTGGTGTAGTTGGCGTCGTAAATCAGCACGTCGGCGTTGCGGGCTAGGTGTACCACATTGTCGTCTAGGCGATCGGGAAAATGTTCTGTATCGGTACAGTAGACGGCTGTATGTCCTTCCCAGGTGACTCGATATCCGATCGCGGTGTTGGGATGGTTTAGCAGTGCCGTTTCTATTTTCACATCGTCGAGTTCGAGAATATCCCCAGGCGTCAAATCATTGAATTTGAGGTCTGACTGCATTACCTGGATGGGGACGGGAAAATTGGGGTGCAGCATTTGGTCGGCAAGACGGTGTTTGATGGTAGTGCCGTTGGGGGCGATCGCACCGTAAATGTGAAAGCAGTTCCCCGGGATAAAGGCGGGAGTAAAAAACGGAAACCCTTGAATGTGATCCCAGTGAGTATGACTAAAAAACATATGGGCTTCCACCGGCATTTGCCGCAGCAGGTTGAGGCCCAGAACTCGCAGGCCCGTACCACCGTCAAAAATCAGGCGTTTTTTGCCCAAGCGCATTTCTACACAGGAGGTGTTCCCTCCGTAGCGCAGTGTTTTGGTGCCGGGGGTGGCGATGCTGCCCCGCACACCCCAAAACTGAACGACAAACTCGGTCAAAGGACTATTTTCCATAGTGGCTTTGTGATCGGAAGGCTGTGGATTGGGTAGAGAGGGTGCGGAATCTGGCATTTTTTTAGTTTTGGCGGCAGGAACTTGGGAGTTGAAATCTTAGTTTTTACTTTTTAGTTTTTAGTTTTTAGCAATCTGTACTATAATTAAGCGCTTTATCGGGAAACCTTACGGGTTGGTGTAGCAGATGTCACGCTTGAGAGATTATTTTTTGCATGATGCGGGCTGCCCGGCGTGTTCTGTGTTCTGAGATTAAGATAGCGCCGATATATCTAAGTGTTAGGGTAAAATTTCCTCAAACGTAGAACGCATTCCCCAAGGGTATAATTTGCGCTTAATCTTACTCTAGGAGTAGTATTTTTTTCAAGATTGGGGCCGGGGCAGGGTTTTGAGGAATGCCGTTCCGGTGACTCGGCATTGACGACTGATTTGACCTTCTAGCTACCCGTTCCTCGACTGCATCCCTAGACCTGGAGCGATCGCCTTAAGTTCGGCCCCCTGAGTTTTTAGTCGGGTTGCAGTCGAGGAGTGCGAGCTAGGGGCTTATTTGCGATCGGCTGCGATGCACTTTTCCACTAAGGGCATGACTTGATCGACATCTTGCCAACCCAGAATTTCCGTGACTTTTTTCTCCAAATTTTTGTAGGTTCTAAAAAATTCGGCTATTTCGTCCAAGCGGTGGGGGGCTACGTCTTTGAGGGACTTATAGTGAGCGTAGCGCGGGTCTTTGTCGGGAACGCACAAAAGTTTTTCGTCCCTGTCTCCTCCATCGATCATTTCTAGCATTCCGATCGGACGGGCTGCGATTATGCACCCTGGAAATGTGGGCTCATCCATCATTACCATGCCGTCGAGGGGGTCGCCATCATCGGCTAAGGTATTGGGTATGAAGCCGTAGTCGCACGGATATTGGACTGAGGAAGAAAGCACCCGATCGAGAGCAAAGGCTTGCAAGTCTTTATCAAATTCGTACTTGTTTTTGCTACCGGCGGTAATTTCGATGAGGACGTTGAGCAGTCCTGGTTTCGGCTGTGCCGGAATTAGCGATAAGTCCACAACAATATCTCCAAGTTAACAGATGATTGGGATGAGTGCTACTTGCCAAATCCCTTTGATAGCATTTTACGGGCGATCGGGCTCGATGCTCCATGAGATTGACCGAAAGCGGACGAGTGCGATCGGGGTTACACAATTTGAGGATGAGGCGTGTGGGGTGTCCCACCTGCTGTGAAAATACACCGGAGGGGCGGGACGTATCCCACAGCTTGAGAGGGTAATGCTTTGTTTTGGCGATAGAGAGATATTTTCACATCGATATATTCTTTTTACCGTCTGTCAAAGTTCTTTGAATTTTCAATCCCAACCACTGGCTTAGTTCTGTCGCTAACCACTCGATTTCTGATTCACTTAGCCCCTGCTTCACTCCTAGTCGATATTTTTGGTTGCCGATTTGAATAATCATGTGAGAAACTTTGTATCCAATTTGTTCAATTTCCAACTGGCAAATGTCCTGTCTGCGGGCTGGCTTGGAATGATTCCATCTCAACCCCAGCAGATGGCTGCTATAGGAGATTTGCTGGCGCTCGATTACCAGATGCAATTCTCGAAATAGTGCAAATATCGACATTACTCCAGCCGCTACTAATAAACTTCCTGATATCATCCTCAAAACAAATGGATTTATCGGACTTTGGTAATAATTAGTCCACAATGCGATACTCGCAGCAACCGCACCCGAAAGTATGGAAACCCAATTAAAAGCGAATCCATGCGGCGGAATTACAATCTCTATCAACTCCGAATTTTTTGTTAATTTAATATCGCTGCCTCGCGGCTGCACGGGCATAATCCTTTTGGATATCTCGCGGGGATTTGCGAGGGAGTTCGATGCTTCTCCAGCCGAAGATAACCGTTTTTCCAAACTCGGTTCTGTCATCCACTCCAGCCAATCAATTAAATTAGGATTTAGTTGCGTTACCCGATCGGCAAATAAAATTTTTAAATCCTGCTGCGACAGTTCTGTGGGATGCAAACCCGTTACCAAATAAATTAAAGTTGCGCCTAAACCGTAGAGATCCGAAGCCGGAACGGATCGCCCGCCAAATTGTTCCGGCGCCATATATCCGTAAGTTCCCACTACTGTAATCGTGCCGCCAAATTTTGCAGCTTGGTTCTGCACCGAACCGAAATCAACTAAATAAACTTGTCCGACAGTGTGACCGGATCTGTTGTGCAGTAAAATATTGCTGGGTTTAATATCGCGGTGGATGACAGGGGGATTGCGCTCGTGCAAATAAATCAAAATTTCTAACAGCGATTTAGCTAATTCTTTTACCTCGCTTTCGCTAAAATTACGGCCAGAGCGCAAATGCTCTTCTAAAGTTTTTCCCCCTACATAAGTCTGTACCAAGGCAAATCCTTTACTGTCTGGTTCGTCAATTTCCAGGTAATCGAGGTAGCGGGGAATTGCTGGGTGAGAAAGCGTTTTTAAAGTTTCCGCTTCCCGTTCAAATAGCTTGATGTCTTGCCATTCAAAATCGCTGCCGAGGAATAGCTGTTTGATGACAACTAATTCTAGAGTTTCCAAATCGCGAGCTAGCAGTGTTTGGCGGCCAGTTTTTTTTCCCAGTGACCGCTGCATTTCGTAGCGTTCTGCTAATATTTTGCCAGTCATGTTTTTTCCCTTAATTTAAATTAAAGTCCACTTTCTTTTTGATACCACCGGGCAAAAGACTTGCTACCTATCCCCATTGATAGCCCTGCAATGAGCGATGGTGCCACAACTACAAAAATATAATCAGTCAATGAGGGTACATAACTAAACGTATCGTCCCCAGTGCCAAAAAAAAGAGACTCCAAATCGAGCGTCTTCATAAAGAGAATGCTTGTAAAAGTACAGATGGCCATACCTATCGCAGTTAAAACTTGTCGGTGAAGTTGGGGATTAGTTAGGGGAAAAAACCACACGATCGTCACAAGTGAGATGATAATGCCGTTCTCCAAACCCAGCAGCGCGCCGAGAAAAAGGCCGAGGATTCCTCCCGCAATTGTTCCCAGAATCGGGAACATAAGGGTAGCGTAAAATGCTGCACAAATTCCTACAGCTATAGTTCCTGCCGCAGTGCTAAGCCCGATCGCATTGTTGAACAAGCTAGAGGTATTCACGGTTTTTCCCTGTCTCAATGGCAGGGAATATTTATTGATTTGCTGCGGTTTTTCTAGAACTTCTTTTGCGATCTGGACTGAGGCGGGACGGCGTTCTAAACTGGGATGTGTCATCCACTTCAGCCAGTTGGTAAAAGCGGGACTCAGTTGGCTGAATTGCTCGAATTCAATCTGCAAATCTTGTTGCGGTAAATCGGCTGGGTGCTGCTTGGTAATTAAGGCGATTAATGTTGCTCCCAAGCCGTACAAGTCGGAAGCGGGAACCGCCCTCCCGCCAAATTGTTCGGGCGGCATATAGCCATAAGTTCCGACAACGGTGACTGTTTTTCCTTGTTGCGTTGCTAGGGTTTGAACTGCACCGAAATCGACTAGGTAGACTTCGCCGACGCTGTTGCCCGATCGATTCTTGAGTAAGATATTGCTCGGTTTAATGTCGCGGTGAATCACCGGGGGCTGTCGCTGGTGCAGGTAGGCGAGGATGTCTAATAATGCTGTGGCTAATTGTTTGACTTCGCTTTCGCTGAAGGTGCGGCCGTCTGACAGATATTCTTGTAGGGATTTGGCTTCGATGTAAGTCTGAACTAGGGCGAATCCTTTGCGGTTGGGGGTGTCGATTTCCAAGGAGTCGAGATATCGGGGAATTGCGGGATGGGATAGGGATTTTAAGGTTTCGACTTCTCGCTCGAACAGTTTTAAGTCTTCCCAGTTAAAGTCGCTGCTGAATGAGAGTAGTTTGACTACTACTTGCTGTTGGGTTTTTAAGTCGCGGGCGAGTAAAGTTTGCCGTCCTGCTTGCTTGCCGAGCCGCCGATCGCACTGATAGCGATCGGCTAATATTTCTCCTGACAAATCGCCGATGTTTTGTCCGCTCATGTTCTCCTGCCCTAGAACCGATTAAACCTAGTGTAGTTGACAAAATTGCAATAATCGGAAATGTTCGGGCTACAGCAAAAAAATTTCTGTCACAGAGCAACCGCCTTTAAGAGCTAGCGATCGCGCACCCTCAAGACGCGCCTGAGTTAAGCTGGAATTTAATTTGGGATTTGCTTGTAAATTGACTGCACTACGTCGAGCAGGCTCAAGACTTGCTGCCATTCGGGGGCATCGGGGTTGTAGCTTTTGGCGCGCTGAGTTTTCAAACTGTGGTGCAAGAGGGAAAGCAGCGCGTCTGGAGACTGTAAGGAATTGTCATCTTCATCTGCTGGGGTTTGGGCTGCATTTTCTTCGATATCTTCTTTAATTTTTTGTGCTCGATCTGCCAGGGCTAAAGATCTGCCTGCAAGGTTTTCGGGCATTTTGGGCTGTTCGGACAAAGACGCGCTGGTTAGTTCTACCAATAGTTGGCAGACTCGATCGACCCATTCGTGATCGTTTACTGAAAAGGAACCAGATTTGAACACTTGCCCATCAGGTCTTTGCTGAATGCTTTGTACCTTCTGGATCAGAGGGATAGCCTTAACAGTGATGTTTTCCGGGATTCTGGGGATATCTGACAGGGAGCTCCGAGCAATCTCCAGCAATAGTTGGTAAACCTGATCTACCCACTCAACATCTCCCGATTGCGAATTCCAATTATTCATAACTGACGCTAGTGGTTTTCTATATCTAAGACTAGAACATTGACTATTTGCGAAGGAAGCTCTTTTTAGGAGCCGCTAACGCTATTAAGACTTACGCGGGCGGGGTGAGAAACCCGGTTTTTGAGCGGATGTTTCGTCGCCTTTCTCCAAGATTTTTCTCAGAAACCGGGTAACGCTGCCGCCCGTCCTAACTATTTTTAAGCGCTTCAAATAATAGAAGTGCTAAGTTTGTTGCGGTAGGTAGTGCGAACGAAACACGTAGGGCGAAACCCCGGCATCTCGCTTGCAAATTCAAATCCGGTTATATAACCATAATACCTGTTGGAGCTTATTTACAATTATCTCAATAGGATATTAAGGTTAATTGGTGGTGGGATGGGAGGCGCACCCCCGATCGCGATCGCCCCCACCCGGAACCCTGGCGCCACCGCGAGGATTTGCTGTGGGCTACTGCTATTTTTCTGTGAGATTCCACACACCATCCCAGTTGAGTACGTCTGAAAAACTATGCTGAAATAACATACAGCGATCGACGTGCAATTTAGCTGCCTTGTTTTTCGGGTCAACTTTCAGAACGACCTCAAATTCGCCTGCAGCGTCTTTAAAGGCTTGCTTGGCTTTTGGTTCTAAAGCTTTCTTAAACTCGCTCAGCAGTTTTTTCACCCGATCGAGTCCCAGGTTTTCAAATTCCTCATCTAACATTTCTGCAACTGTCTCGCAGGCCCGACTTTTAATTTTCGCCTGCAATAGCTGCCTGATCTCTGCAGGTTTCAGCCGCTTGATTTGAGGATTTGATGGTTCTAAGATGTCTGATTCCACCAGCTTTTTGACATCGCCTTCTTGCAAGTATTTAATATCGTCTGCTGATAGAGGCTTGATTTTTGCTTGCAGCAGCATTTTGGCTTCGTCTTCCGAGAGGTTTTTGATGCCTTCCAATTTCAGCAGTTGGATTTCTGTCTGCAACAGTACGATGAGTTTGTCTGCTTCGGATATGTTTTTCGGGTCGTACTCTGACAGCTTTTTCAGTTGATATAACAGGTTCTTGAGTTCGTGTTCCAACTGTTGCTCTAGAGTGTAGGACAGTTTCTTAATCTCTGCCTCCGGCATTTCGGCGACATCCTTTAAGATATTTTTCACCTCACTTTCTGAGAGTCTTTGGGTGACTGGAGCTTTGTAATGTTCGCGCCCCTTGGTGTAATGTTCTATAATTTGTTGCTGTGTTTCGGTTAGTGACTTGCCCACTGGCGAGTATCCCTCGCGGATGCCGACGAGTTCGTAAACGATGACGGGTTCGCTTTTGCCTTTGACGGTAATAAAGTCGAGTTCTCGCACGTAGAGCCGATCGGCATAATCTCGGTAAGTATTGTCGCTGATGATTAAGTCGGTGCCGTACTGCTTGCTAGCGCCTTCTAAGCGAGAGGCGAGGTTTACGCCGTCTCCGATCGAAGTCAATTCCATGCGTTTGCTACTACCGATATTGCCGCTGACAACTTCATCGGAATGGACGCCCATACCGATGCCGATCGGCAGTTCGCCATTTGCCATGCGATCTTGATTGAACTCAGCCAGTTTTTCCCGCATTTTCACTGCGGTTTGCATCGCGCACCAAGCATGATCTTCTAGCGGCGCTGGAGAGCCAAAAACTGCCATCAGAGCGTCGCCGATGTATTTGTCGAGAGTGCCTCCGTACTCGAATACGACATCAACCATCACTTCAAAATATTTATTGAGCATCACTACCACTTCTTCGGCTTGCAATTTTTCCGTAAGTGTGGTATAGCTGCGAATGTCTGAGAACAGCACCGAAACATTTTTGCGCTTACCGCCCAATCCAGTATCCCCTGAAGCTAACAAAGCTTCGGCTACTTCTGGGGTCATGTAACGGTACATCAAGTTTTTGACTTGCTTAGCGCTGCTAATATCTTCCATGACAACTAATGCGCCGTTGACCTTGCTGGGGTCGGTAGCGTCGGTCATTGAATTAATCGAGAGATTGATACTCTGCGATTTTGCTTCACAGGACAGCAAAACTTGATCCGGGTAATACTGCTGGCGGTCCTTATCGTCTTCTGGAGACAAAGACGCATCAAACCATTTGGCAAAATCGCCTTTTTCTAACTTAATTAACTCGCGCAAAGATTGACCTTCGGCTAATTCGGCATCGCTGACACCCAGTAATTTTTTGGCACTGGGATTGGTCGCTACTATATTGCCTTTTTTATCTGTAGAAATCACGCCGTTAGTCAGGGCGTGCAGCATATCTTTTTGTCTTTGTTCTTGCTGTTTGACTTCGGCAAACAGTTTGGCGTTTTGTAGGGCGACTCCTGCTTGGATATTAAACGCCTCCATAAATTGTAGGTCGTTGCGATTGAAACTGGCTTTCCACTGTTCGGGGGCGTGCGGCCAATCTTCGGGGTTATAGGGAGGGTATTCTCCTTGTTTTTTTTTGTTGACTAATTGAGTAACTCCGATCAATTTGTGGTCTGCATTAAAAACTGGCATACAGAGCATACTGCAAGTACGGTAGTCAGTTTGTTGATCGGTTTTTTTGGAAGTTTCTGCGCGGGGGTCATTGTATACGTCAAAGGGAATCAACAGGGGTTCGCCGGATTCGGCGACGATGCCTGCAAAACCGGCTGTTCTGGGTATGCGAAGTTCTTTCACGCTGTCCGCCGTCGGGATTTTCGTCCAGAGTTCGTCTTTATCTTCATCGATCAGCCACAGGGTGCTGCGATCGGCATTCATCAGTTCTTTTGCCTGATCCATCACCCTTTTTAGAGTATCTTCTAAGTCTAAACTGCTCTGAGAAAGAGCGTTGACGGCATTCATCAGCGCCGTGGCCGCCCGTTGTCTTTGAGTTGCTGCGTAGAAAGATTTGGAAGATTCTAGAATTAGGCGAATCGAGGGAGCAAATTCTTTAAAAACTTGTTCGTCTTCTTGAGTAAACCCTGCCTTGTCAATCTGTTCCTCTAAAATACCGTAATGTTCGTGGTTGGGCTTGAGTTTATTAATCAGTTGAACGACTGCTACTAACTCTCCTGTTTCTTCGTTGATCAGGGGCATCGCAAGCATTGTATAAGTGCGATATCCTGTTTCTTTGTCAGTTTTTTTGGCGTTAGTCGATCGGGGGTCGTTATAAAAATCATAAGGAATGTTCACCACTTTTTTTTCCGTGGCTACTTCTCCGGCAATGCCCACATGGGCGGGAAATCGGAGCTCTAGGTTTTTGCCATTTTCATCTTTAGCAACGATCGCCCAGAGTTCATTTTTCTCGTCGTCTAATAAAAATATCGTGCTGCGAGCAGCATTCAGCAATTCCCCTGTTTTGAGGGTAATCGACTGCAACATCTCGTTGAGGATGGCATCAAATCCCTCGCTCTCCAGGATATTGTCGAGCATTCCCAGGGTTTGATTGACAACCTTAAGTTTGTCTTCTACTTCCTTAACTACTACTGTAAAACTTTGCTTATTTAGAAGGTCGAGAATGCCGGAGAGGTTTCCTTGGCGCGGGATAATTGCACCGCTCCTAATTTCCGGGGGAGAATAATTTTCCTGATGATGATTTTGACCGCCGACAACAGCGACATCAATCACGTTGTCCAGAGAAGAGTAATTGGTGGAAGATGCAGATTTCATAGACCTTTACAGAAGCTTAAGTGTAAGGGTTAGTCTCTAAGCGAAGAGAGCGGGGAAGTTGATTAGTGAGTCACCTGTCGCACAAGACTCAAGTATGTGTGAAAGTATTTCCCAGTTTACAGAACTCCGGCCACCAGGCAAGGGAAATTCAGTGGGCCTTGCTGCTGAACGGAGGGTGGGAGAGTAACGAGGCGGTGGGAGTGCTGCAATCTTTTTAGAGAGCGCAAATCTTGTTTAAATGGTTTATTAACTGATTTTGACATTGTGCGTGCCTGGTTTAAGTAGGTTCGGCAGGTTTAAGAGCCGATCGCCCGCAGGAACATGAATGCGTACTGGCGGGAGGACTGCTGAAAGAGGGGTGGCCTTGTGGGACTAGCCGCAATTGTGACACTACCAGTTGCTAGTGATGTGTGCCCTTCTCTACACAATTGTGGTTTTTAACTAGAATTTCTCTCTATTTTGCTGCTCTTTGCTTTCATCCCACTAAATTCACGGGGTTTTCAGCTTTTTTTTGTAAAATTTGCGGTTGATATTTTTAGTGTAACCTCCGACTCTGAAAAAACTCCGCCTTTTGGCCCCCCGATCGCCTTGAGGGTCTCGTCAGGGTTTTGCCGACTGAGTTTGGCGCAATCCGGCGGCTTCGACAAGCAGGGATTCGGCGAAGGCGATGGCTTCTGTTGCTGAGCGGCCGCTGGCGAGTTGGGCCAGTTCTTCGCGCCGCTGCTCACTGTTGAGGGCGGCAACTCTGACTACTGTACGTTCTATTGGTTCGGAGTGGGCTGCGGGTTCGCCGATACTTGGTTCTGCTTCGATCGTCTGTTTGTTGACGCGAAAATGAAAATCAGCCATCGCGGCGATCAGCGGCTGGTGGGTGACGCAGAGAACTTGGTGTTTGTCTGAGAGTTGGTAGAGTTTTTTGGCGATCGCCCCAGCGACTCTCCCGGAGACTCCGGCATCGATTTCGTCAAAAATCAGCGTACCAGCACTTTCTATTTGGGAAAAGCAGGCTTTGATGGCGAGTAGAAAGCGGCTCATTTCTCCCCCGGAGGCGATCGCGCCCAGAGGTTGCAAAGGTTCGCCCGGATTCGGGCTGAAACAAAAGGCGATTTGGTCGGCACCGCTAGCGGTTGGGGTACAAGGCGAAATCTCGACTTGAAATTGCACTTTTTCCATTGCTAATGGTTTAAGTTCTCCTACGAGGTGCGTTTCTAGTTTGAGGGCGGTTTCGCGTCGCAGGGTGGTGAGGTGGCTACAAGCATCTTTTAATTGCTCTAAAGCAGTCTGATATGCGAGTTCTAAGGCTTCCATTGACTCGCCTCCTTCTAAAAGTTCATTTAGTTCGTTTTGAATGCTTTGGTAGTAGGCGATCGCTTCTTTGAGCGGCCCGTATTTGCGACAAATTTGTTTGAGTTCGCGAATCCGATCTTCTACTTCTTCGAGTCTTTCGGGATCTGCTTCTAATTGTTCGCCGTAGCTGCTAATTTGCCGGCTGGCTTCTGTGGCTTGAGCTAAAGCATCGCTGACCATTTCGAGGATTGGTTGCAACTGCACATCGTAAACCGCCATGTCGCTTAAAATTACTTCGGCTTTGCTCAACAAGTCGGCGGCTGATGCGCTGTCGCCCTCGTTTTGGTATAGGGCTTGGTGGACTTGGTAACTCTGCTGCTGCAATTCGACGACGTGGCCTAGCCGGATTGATTCGTGTTCTAGCTGTTCGAGTTCGTCGGCGTCTTCGATATGGGCTTCGCCGAGTTCTCGGACTTGGTATTCTAACAAATCAAGTCTTTGCAGTCGCTGCTGTTCCGACTGACGCCTGCGTTTGAGGGCTGTTTTGGCGTTGTTGGCTCCCAGCCAAGCGGAGGCGATGATCGATCGCGCTTCAGTAAGCTTTTTGCCGCCGTATAAATCGAGCCATTCTCGCTGGAGGGTTTCTTGTCCGAGGTGGACGGTTTGGCCTTGGGCGGTAATTTCGACAAGCCGATCGCGCAGTTGATCCATTAATTGGCGGTTGACGAGAATTCCGTTCAAGCGCGATCTGGTGCGTAGAGCACCGCTTGATGCGTTAATTTCCCGGCTGCAAACGGCTAAATTTCCGTCTATGGGTTCGATTTCTTGCTCGCCCAGCCACAAAGCTGCGGCTTTGTCCAATTCAAAGGTAGCTTCCAATATTGCCCGCGCTGCTCCGGTGCGAATCGATCGGCGATCGACTTTCCCGCCCAAAACTGCATCGATCGCATCTAGGATAATCGATTTACCAGCGCCTGTTTCCCCTGTAAATACGTTCAAACTCGGGCCAAATTCTATATCCAGGCAGTCAATTAAGGCAAAGTTTTCTATTCTCAGGGATATTAACATGGGGAATTGGGAATTGTAATTAGTAATTGTAATTAGTAATTAGTAATTAGTAATTGGGAATTGGTAACAACTGTCAACTGTCAACTGTCAACTGACTTCGGCTATAGTTTCAACCACCCAAACAAATCTCCTACCGTCAGCCGCAATTCTGCTGCCCAATCTGGAACTGGCAACACTTCTTCGGGTTTTGCTAAAAGTTCCGGTTGCTTTCCAGGGGGATAAATTAAGATCGAGCGCACCATCGGATCGATCAGCCAACCCATTTGAGTGCCGTTTTTCAGACAGTGTAAAATATTCCCAGTTACTTTAGTTTGACTCTGCCCTGGAGACAGAATTTCAATTGTCCAATCTGGGTAAGTTTCAAATACATTAGCAACATCCCCATTTTCATCAACTGGTATTCTTTCCCAAGTAAATACTGTGACATCTGGCACGATTGACCTGCCGTCCAAATTACACCGCAATTCAGGAAAAGCTAAGGCAATTTTATGAATCTTAACCGCGACATTGATGGCTGGGACTAATTCACCTTGAATTCGGCTATGTTTTCCTTGTGGCATAGGTTTTTGGATTATTTGACCGTTGATATATTCGCTAGCTGGTTCGGTTTCTGGCAGTTTTAGAAACTCGGACAAAGTTAGTGTTTTTGTTTGTATTTGTACCATTTTTTACTCCTTTTATTCCATAAAACCCAAATGTTTTCTAGCAGCAAGAGTTACCATTCTGCCCCGACTTGTCCGCTGCAAAAATCCGATTTGCATTAAGTACGGTTCGTATACATCCTCAATGGTTTGAGTATCTTCTCCTGTCGAAGCTGCGAGGGTTTCTAATCCGACTGGACCGCCGTTAAAGTTTTCAATCATTGCTGTCAAAATCCGTCGATCTGTCCAATCTAAACCCAGCGGATCGACGTTGAATAATTCCAGGGCTAGTGAGGCCACTTCGGCATCAATTGGCTTTAAGTTTTTGACTTCGCTGTAGTCTCTAACTCGGCGCAGCAAGCGGTTAGCGATGCGGGGGGTTCCGCGCGCTCGGCGGGCAATTTCTATGGCTCCTTCTGGGGTGATTTGAGTGTCAAGAACCTGGGCGGTTCTTTGGACAATTAGACTAAGTTCGTCTATTTCGTAGTATCGCAATCTTTGGATCAAGCCGAAGCGATCGCGCAACGGAGATGTCAGCGACCCGACTTTTGTGGTTGCTCCTACTAACGTAAAGGGTTTGAGGGGAATGCTGCGAATTTTGGCGCTTTTGCCTTGACCGATCGTAATATCTAACCGACAGTCTTCCATCGCCGGATAGAGGATTTCTTCTGTAACTTTAGATAAGCGGTGAATTTCGTCGATAAACAGCACGTCGCCTGCTTTGAGGTTGATCAGCAATCCGACAATATCTCGCGGTTTTTCTAAAGCTGGGGCGGTGGTGATTTTGCATTCAACTTCCATTTCTGCTGCTAGAATTAGCGACATTGTGGTTTTTCCCAACCCTGGAGGCCCGTAGAGTAACAGGTGATCCATAGGTTCGCCGCGAGATTTTGCTGCTGCAATTGCGATCGCCAAAACTTCTCTCAAGTCTTTTTGCCCGATGTATTCAGCTAAGCGCTGGGGGCGGATTTTGTCGTCTTGTTTGCTGTTGATTTCGTCGGGTAGTTCTTGCGATTCTAGCAAAGATTCCGCCTGGGGTTTGGCCACTTTTTTGCGCCGGGCTGGGGCTATGTCTTCGGGTAGATTTGGGTCGGGGGGCTGTTGTTTGGAGGAGATAATAGCCATATTTATTTGCGATCGCGCAGCGGGAATTGTTTACAATTGTTAGCAGAATCTTTAAAATTATTGAGCTCGTTATGAGTATTCCATCTTCTTTATTAGCATCGGAAAGCATAACTTTTGAGGGGGCGATCGAGCTGACTCAATCTTTACTGTCGTTCATTGAGGCCGATCGACTTTTACAAGCCGACATCCAGCAAGCTGTTACATCTCTGGTGAAAACACAAAATGGTGCTAGGGGGTTTTTTGTCACCTATCTAACGGACGATCGACAGGAGGCAGATCACCCGTCACCCGGATTAGTCGAGGCGCTGCGATCGGCTCCTGAGATCGTAGCAGAACTGCTGGTGAAAAATTTGGCGATGTCGGCGGCAATGGTTGTACATCATTCGCGCCAGCAAAAGGAGGAAATGGCGGCCGATTCTGCTAGAGTGCAGGAGCGATCGCGCAATTTAATTCAAATGCTGCAAATGCCAGCCTGTCAAACTAGAGCGTCGCAAATGCTAGAAAGTTTGCAGAGTGCCAACGGCGAGTATGAAAAATTTTTCCAGCGGTGGGGGTACGACGACGAGCAAAAACTAGCGATCGGTTCGGCAGTTCGATCGGCGATCGGCTAAAATAACCTCCGAAGGAAGAGGAAAGAAGAAAGAAAGAAGCAGCCGAAGCTAGGGTGGCAGATCCTTGATCAAAGCGGCGGGGCTGTGGAATAATTGCGGTTTAACAAAAGCTGCACAATTGTAGCTTGAGTTGATTTAGGTGTGAAGGTAGTGAACGAGGGCGAAAAAATTGCTGAGAACGGTGAAAGGAGTTGCCCAAAAGGCCCGAAGGCTGGGCGGCAGGCGGCCGGCAAGTACACGCGAACGGCGGTGGGCGAAGCTGAATCTGCTGGCAACATTGGTGCGCCGGGACTTGGAAGCTCAATACAAAGGCTCGATTCTGGGCAATTTGTGGCCACTGCTGAATCAGCTATCGCAATTGGTGATTTACACATACGTATTTTCGATCGTCCTCAAGGTAAAGCTCAGCCTTACAGGCTTCCCAGAAAACAGCGACATTACATTTGGAGTCTGGTTGTTTGCAGGTTTGCTGCCTTGGACTGCCTTCACCAGCGGTTTGATCAAGTCGGCAGTATCCGTGGTGGGGCAGCCGAATTTAGTGAAAAAAGTGGTATTTCCTCTCGGTTTGCTGCCCCTAGTGCCGATTTTTACAGCTTTTCTTGAAAGTTCTCTGGGTTTAGCAGCTTTGATTGTGATAGTAGCCGTGTCGTCGCAAAAGCTCAACGCTACTTTATGGTTGCTGCCGTTGGTGTGGGTGCCTCAGTTGCTGATAACTGCTGGTTTGGGATATTTGACAGCCGGCTTGACTGTATTTTTGCGAGACATTCCTCAGACATTAGGTGTTATTCTAAATTTTTGGTTTTATTTGACGCCGATCGTCTACCCAGCATCAGTAATCCCCCAAGAGTGGCGAGTGTGGATATTTTGGCTGAATCCAATGGCGGCCATCTCGGAGGTTTATCGAGATCTCATACTGCTTGGAGAAGTTAAGCATTGGGGGGAATGGGGTGTCGCCACGGTAATTTCTGCTGCTATATTTTGTGGAGGTTTGGCGGTTTACCGGCGTTTGCGTCCCGCTTTTGCTGACGTGCTGTAAATTTGTTTGAGATCTACAGTCAATCTAAAATCTAAAATCCATGGTGCTGTAAATTTGTTTGAGATCTACAGTCAATCTAAAATCTAAAATCTAAAATCGACTGTGCTGTAAATATGTTTTAGATTTCAAGTCAATCTAAAATCTAAAATCTAAAATCTAAAATCGATTGACTGCCGCCCATGACAGAAAATGTAATTTCACTCAAAAATGTTTCCAAATGCTTTAAGCGGTACGATCGTCCAGGAGACCGCTTAAAGGAAATTATTTACCCCGGGAAAAAACTTGCTGACGAATTTTGGGCCCTACACGACATCAATCTGGAAATTCCTCAAGGACAAACTCTGGGAATCGTCGGTCGCAACGGTTCGGGAAAAAGCACCCTCCTGCAAATAATTGTAGGGACGCTGACTCCTACCGCAGGAAGCGTGGATGTTAAAGGGCGAGTCTCCGCTTTGTTGGAACTCGGAAGCGGGTTTAACCCGGAATTTACCGGGCGTCAAAATGTGTTTTTTAACGCTCAGTTACTGGGATTCAATCAAAAAGAAACTGCAGAAAAATTTGACGATATAGCTGCTTTTGCTGATATTGGCGATTTCATCGAACAGCCAGTCAAGACTTATTCTAGCGGTATGTTTGTCAGGCTAGCTTTTGCTGTTGCAACTAGCGTCGAGCCAGATATTTTGGTGGTTGACGAGGCGCTTTCGGTGGGCGACGAAGCTTTTCAGCGCAAGTGTTTTGCCCGCTTGCAAAGCATTCAGGAAGGTGGCGGAACGATTTTATTTGTTTCTCACGCTGCTACTTCTGTGGTGCAACTTTGTACCTCGGCGATTTTAATGGATAGCGGTGAATTGCTGCTCGCTCACACGCCGAAGGTGGTAATTTCTAAGTATCAAAAGCTGATTTATGCCGATCCGGATCAGGTTCTGGGGTTGAAGTCAGATATTCGAGCTCTGAACCAACTGACAAAACAGGAAAGTCAAGACCACCTTCAGGAGGCTAATTTAGAAAGCACAAAGAGGGAAGTTAAACCAGAGCAACATCTCTCTAAACCCAAGGAATATTATGATGAATTTTACGATCCGGGGATGATACCGTCAAATACGGTAAGGTATCCGTCTCGCGGAGCGGAAATTATCAACCCCCACATCGAGACGCTGAAGGGAAATGTGGTAAATCACTTGATCGGCCGTCAAGATTATATTTATACTTACTCTGTCACTTTCTCCCGGTCAACTTCCAAAGTTAGGTTTGGAATGTTGATTAAAACAATTAGCGGTTTTGAGTTGGCGGGTGCTTCTTTGAAGGCTTCTACTCAGTCAGTTAGGTATGTGGAAGCGGGAACGACAATTGTAGTTAAGTTTAATTTTAAATGCTTGCTGAATCCCGGGGTTTATTTCTTGAATGCTGGCGTTGTGGGAACGGTAGATGGAGATTTAACTTATCTGGATCGCTGTGTTGATGTGGCGATGTTTAGAGTTCAGTCTTGTACTGAGTCCTGCGGTAACGGCATCGTTGACTTGCTGATAGAACCGTGTTTAACTGTTGTTAATGCTGATTCTCTAGTGAAAGAGCAGTCAACAGAGGTTATCTAAAATTCTGTAAAAACAATGAGCGATATCAATTTAGATTTAGTCGAAAATCCCGTAATCAAAGCATTTATTCAAGATCAAACTAAGTTTCCCGAAAATTTTAAACTGAATATCTGCGAAGACGATGAAATGTATTTGTTCAGCTTGAACAACGTCAAAGACGATCGCGATCGGGCTTTGGTGCGCTATTATTCGATCGGGCGTCGCATCTTGGATACGGTTAAACAAGTTGTGGAATGGCATTTTGGCAGTTTTGAAAATGTACCTTCTTTTCTAGATTTTGCCTGCGGTTACGGTCGATTTACCAGGTTTTTGATTCAGGAAATACCGCCGGAACGAATTTGGGTTTCTGATATTTATGCTAACGCGGTTAAGTTTCAAACTGAATACTTGGGCGTCAATGGTATTGTCTCAACTGGAAAACCAGAAAATTATTTAATTGACCGCAAGTTTGACTGCATTCTGGCTAATTCTTTTTTCAGCCATATGCCGGAAAGAACTTTTACAAGTTGGTTGCAAAATTTGTACGATTTGTTGACTCCTAGCGGCATTTTGATGTTCAGTGTTCACGATGAGTGTTTGCGCCTAGCCAATATAGAAATGCCGGCTAATGGTATTTTGTTTAGTCCTCAAAGCGAAAGCCAGTCTTTAGATAAGGAGGAATACGGCACAACTTATGTAACTGAAAAGTTTGTGAGAGAATGTGTCGCGCGAGTTAGCGGAGGCAAAGCTTTTGTTCATCGCATCAAAAAAGGCATCTGCCGATTTCAGGATTTGTATGTTGTCACAAATGAGCTAGTTAGAGATTTTTCGGAGTTAAAATTCAATCATCACCCGGAAGGATATATTGATGTTGCTGCTTTTACGAATAAGGAGAATTTGTATCTGGAAGGATGGGTGGCTGATGTGAATTTCGACGGTCGAGTTGAGGAGCTGCAAGTGCTGGTAAATGGGGAGGTGGTACAGAGGTGCGAGCCTTTTTACGATCGCCCGGATGTGGCTGGATATTTTGAAACTGATGGGGCTTTGCAGTCGGGGTGGAGCTGTTATTTACCCAAAAACACCGTGGCGCTGGAGGATGTGTTAATAGTCAAAGCAATCAATAACTATGGTTGGGAATGGATTCTGGAAACTTGCACGGTTAAATCGCTGGTTAACCAAAGGCAATCGCAGTCTTTGTTGGGGTCTACTCAGACAAAACTCAAATTACTCGAAACTCAGTTAGCTTCGGCTAAGATAGAATGGGAGCAAAGCCAAAGTAAGTTAATGATTACTCAAACTGATTTGCAAGAAGCTCAAACTAAATTAGTTTTAGCTCAAACGCAATTGGAGCAAACTCAAAATCAGTTAGTATCTGTGCAAATGCAGTTAGAGAAAACTGAAAATCAACTAATTAATGTCAAGCAAGAACTAGAGCAAGCGAAGTGTCGGGTTTTGGCAATGGAAAGCAGCAAGTTCTGGAAGATCAGAAGCGCATGGTTTGAAGTCAGGCGATCCTTGGGCTTAGTGGGAGACTAGCAATAGCGAGTAATTTTGGTGTGGGAATTAGGGCAAGGGAGAGAAATTGTGAGTACAAATGACAGCAAACCATCGGTTTTTATTGTTACCGGAATGCACCGTTCCGGTACGTCTTTAACAGCTTCTTTGTTTCAGAAAGCCGGGGTTGATATTGGCAAAAAGTTAGTGGGGCCGGCCGACGGAAATGTGAAAGGTCATTTCGAGAATGTTGATTTTGTGGAGTTTCACAAAAGTGTTTTGCGATCGCACGGTATTGATGAACTCGGATGTACCTTTGAAAAAACGATTCCGGTAGCAGCGGAATACGTGGAAATCGCCAAACGGGCGATCGAGCAAAATCAACAAACTCACAAACATTGGGGTTGGAAAGACCCCCGAACAGCCCTTTTTTGGGATTTTTGGCTGACTTTGCTCCCCGAAGCTAATTTTATCTGTGTTTATCGATCGCCCTGGGAAGTAGTCGATTCCCTTTACCGCCGGGGAACCGATGTCAGCTTGCTGCAAAATCCCGAAATGGCAGTAAAAATGTGGATTCACTACAATCAAAAAGTTTTAGAACTTTACGAACGTTTCCCCCATCGCTGTCTCCTAGCCAATGTTTACCCCATCGGCAACACTCCTGAACTTTTCCTCGATCGAGTTAACGAAAAATTTAATGTTAACTTAGGTGCTATACCGGGCGACAATTTTGAAGAATCTTTATTAGTCAACGATATTGTCAAAAGTCACAGACCGAGTTTAATAGAAAAATATTTTCCCGAAGCATTAGAACTATATGAACTTTTGGAAACCCAAGCTGGAAATCTGAGTAGCGAGTCGAAAGGTGCGATCGCTCAAGTTATTCATTTCCCAGCATCTCCAGTCTGGCCATTTGAAGATTGGCTAAAAATCCGCTTGCTGGAAAAACAGCAAAAAACTAGCTCTTCCGAACTCAAACAGTGGCAAGAACAATTCCACCAGGCCCAGGCGAAAGTTTTGGGATTAGAGACAGAATTAGGAGCAACTCAAGTACAGCTTGCCGGCCAAGAATCAAATTTTCAAGAAGCTTTAGCAAAACTCCTCGGATTAGAAACAGAATTAGGACAAACTCAGGTACAGCTTGCGGGCAAAGAATCGCAATTTCAAGAAGCTTTAACAAAAATATTAAAATTAGAAGCAGAGTTAGGGCAAACTCAGGTACAGCTTGCCGGCCAAGAATCAAATTTTCAAGAAGCTTTAGCGAAACTCCTCGGATTAGAAACAGAATTAGGACAAACTCAGGTACAGCTTGCCGGCACAGAATCGCAATTTCAAACAGCTTTAGCGAAAGTATTAGAATTAGAAGCAGAATTAGGGCAAACTCAGGTACAATTTGAAGAGACTGAATTTATATTGCAGCAAAAGTTAGCTGAGTTAATTCAGCTAGAAACAGCACAAAGTCAAAATCAGGAAAGATTAAAGGATACTCAGGAAAAATTAGAACACTCCCGCCAGGAAAATGAAAAGTTTCGGGCAGAACTTGCTATAATCAAGTCTTCAATAGGGTGGCAAGTGAGAGAAAAGTTGTGGGAAGTTCAGCGCCAAATCCGCGACTTGTTCCCTAAATTTATTTTTTCGTTAGATCAACCCACTACTTGGCAAGTTTGTGATTCCAACCTGCTAATTGTGGGCTGGGTTTTTAACCAAAAAAGAGAGACTACAGCAGTCCGCGTCAGAATTAAAGACCAGAGTTTCGTAGGCGTTTACGGCATAGAGAGAAGTGATATAGCGCTAGCACACTCTAATATTCCCGCTGCGAAGAAATCAGGTTTTACAATTCAATTGGAAGCGCCTGCCGGACGGCACGAAGTGCTACTGGAAGCGCAAGACGATCGAGGTAAATGGCATCTTTTGGCAGCTTATCCGTTGCTAGTTTCAACGATTCAAGCATCTTTAGATGTACCGGTGGTGTGGGAACAGCGTCAGGGTCAAATTTTGTTTGCAGGTTGGTGCTGCCACCACGATCGCAAAATTGCTAAATTAAGCTTGTTGTGCGGCGATACTTCTGTAGAATGCGCCTACGGTTTGCGGCGAAAAGATGTCGGCGAAGTGTTTCCCGACTGGGTTAACAGTTCGGAAAGCGGTTTTGAGGCCCTTGTCGATTTGCCTCCGGGCGAATGGCACGTTTCTCTGCAAGCTGAGTTAGAAACCGGGGAAATTTTGTCTTTTCAAGCGCCGAAGAAATTGACTGTGCGGCGCTACAATATCTGGCAGCGAAGTACAGATAAATTTGAGGAGTTATCAAGGTTTACAGCCGCAATTCAGCAGCGGGCGAGGGAAAGAAAACAGCGTCTGGGCAGGATTGTGCCGATGCCTTGGGAAATTGTGAAAGTGCTCCGCCAGTTGGGGAAGATTTACCGTCAGCAAAAACAGTTTACTGCGCCGGGAGATTTGCTACCGCCGGCGGGTTTTGTGGTGCCTCAACCCATTGATAGATATGACGCATGGCTGGAGGTGAATCAGTGGAACGATCGCGCGCGCGATTACTTGATTTCTCGGTTAAAATCCTGCCGGGAACCCCTGCCAAAAATTTCGGTAGTAATGCCAGTTTACAACCCGCAGATAGATTTTTTAGAAAGTGCGATCGACAGCGTAATCAATCAAGTTTATCCAAACTGGGAACTCTGCATTGCCGATGATTGCAGCACCGAACTTACTGTTGCTGAAAATTTGAAAAGCTGGGTTCAAAAGGACGATCGTATCCGCATCACATTTCGTACAGAAAACGGCAACATCAGCGCAGCAACCAACAGTGCCGCCGCCCTCGCAACAGGCGACATCATCCTGTTTTTAGACAACGACGACGAACTAACTCCCGACGCATTAGGCGAAGTCGCCCTATATTTTGCAGCGCATCCAGCCACCGATTTTCTCTACTCAGACGACGACAAAATCGACACCCAAGGTCGCCGATTCGCCCCGCAATTCAAACCGGAATGGTCGCCGGAACTGCTGCTTTCCTATATGTATCTCGGTCATTTGTGCGCCGTGAGAAAACATATTTTTGAACAAATAGGCGGTTTGCGGCTAGGTTTTGAAGGCTCGCAAGATTACGATTTTGCCTTGAGAGCCACCGAAATTTCTCGCCATGTCGCGCACTTGCCCTTAGTGCTGTATCACTGGCGAACCGCACCCGGTTCTACAGCCATATCTGGGGCCGCGAAACCCGCCAGTTTTGCCGCAGGTCAAAAAGCCATTCAAGACGCACTAAACCGCCGCCAAATTAACGGTAATGTCGCTCAGCACGCATGGGCGATTAAAGAAAATTTGGGCATATTTGCCCAGGATTTCCCGGATAACGGCCCATCAGTAACAGTGATTATTCCTACTAAAAATCAGCTCAAATTGCTGAAAGCCTGTCTGGATTCTCTAGAAACTACAACCTATAAAAATTATCAAGTGGCAGTCATCGACAACGAAAGCGACGAGCCGAACACTCTGGAATATTTCAAGGAATTAAGTTGCCAAGTTTTGCGGATAAAAAATCCTGGTGGCAAGTTTAGTTTTGCAGCAATTAACAACCGCGCTGCCGAACAAGTAGATAGCGAATATGTGTTGTTTTTGAACAACGATACTGAAGTAATTAACCCGCGCTGGCTGAGTCAAATGGTGGGATACGCTCAAATCCCAGGCGTGGGTGCAGTCGGCGCGAGGCTGTTATATCCCGACGGCAGAATTCAGCACGCGGGCGTAATTCACGGGCTGCATCACGGCTTGGCTGGTCACGCTTTTAAGCTGATGAACAGCGAAAATCGAGGCTATCTTTCTCAAGCGATGGTAACGCGAAATTACTCTGCGGTAACAGCCGCTTGCACTATTACTCCGCGTCAATTGTTTTTAGAATTGGGCGGTTTTGATGAGGAGAATTTTGCTGTTGCTTACAATGATGCCGATTACGGATACCGGCTGTTAGAACGGGGTTATCGGTGCGTATACTGTCCCGATGCGGAGTTGTTGCACAAAGAGGGAACTTCTAGGGGTTTTACCGACAATCCTCAAGAAGTGGCGACTTTTAGGCGCAAGTATGGGGGAAAAAATGACAGTTTTTACAGTCCTCACTTGTCTTTAGAAGATGAGTATTTTCATATTCAACCCCGACGGGTTTTTATGAAAGAAGAAGGAAGTTCGGCAACGGATTGTGTAACGGATGTAACGGATGCAGGGGAGAGGGAAGAACTAAAATTTGGTAATTTTGGTTCTTTGATATCAGTAAATAATTTTGTAAATTTTATCAAAGTTTTGATGTGCAGCAATTCGCTGGATTTCACCGGTGCGCCGCTGCATCAGTACGAAATTGCGGTGAAATTGGCGGCTGAAGGCGTGATTAAGCCGATCGTACTTTGCACAACAGAGGGGCCTCTGCGTCAAGCTTACGAACAGCAGGGAATTGAAGTAATTGTGCGCGACAATCCTCTCGAACACATCTACCAGCGCGATGCTTATGATGAAGCCATCCGCAGTTTTAGCAAAGAAATTGAAAGTTTAAAAATAGATGCAATTTATGCCAATACTTTAGAAAACTTTTTTGTAGTTGATGCGGCGCGCCAAATCGGAATTCCTGTGGTGTGGAACGTGCACGAAAGCGAACCTTGGCAAACTTATTTTAACAGGTTTGGTTCTGAGATTGCGGCGAGAGCTTTAGAGTGTTTTCGCTTTCCTTACAAGGTAATTTTTGTGGCGGATGCAACGCGGGACAGGTATTTGCCTCTCAACAGCCACCACAATTTTACAGTGATTCACAACGGCTTAGATTTGAGCAAACTGGAAAATTCGGAGAATTCTGAATTGGCTAGAAAAAGTTTAGGTGTTGCAGCGGAAGATGTAGTGATTTTGCTGCTGGGAACGGTATGCGAACGCAAAGGACAGCAAGATTTAGTTAAGGCACTTTCACTTTTACCTGACAAATGGCACAATAAAATTAGGTGTTTTATTGTGGGCGATCGCCCAAGTATTTACAGCAATAAATTAGCTGATATGGTGGGTGAATTGCCGGAAGAGTTGCGGGAAAGGGTGACAGTAGTCCCGGAAACTGGGGAGACGGGAAAATATTACAAAGCGGCTGATATTTTTGTTTGCACTTCTCGCGTCGAAAGTTTTCCGAGAGTGATTTTGGAGGCTATGGCCTGCGATTTGCCAATTATTACAACGCCTGTTTTTGGAATTAGAGAACAAGTGAGACCCGGAATTAATGGTTTGTTTTATACGCCAGATCGCCAGGAGGAATTAGCAGCATCATTGAATACTTTATTGGAGGATAAATCTTTGCGTCGGCGATTAGCAGAAAATGCTAAATATGTGTTAGAGTCGTTGAATACTTTTGCAGAAATGACAGAAGCTTATGGTCAAATTTTTAGAGAAGCTTATTTCACTCCTAAAAACTAATCGTTCAAAATTCAATGGTAAGAAAGTATGGCGTCAAATTTCGAGCATCAGGCAAGAGAACACCTCCAATGAATTAACAGCTAAATTTTACTGGGAGACTAACCCAACAGCCGCTATTGGGAAGCAGGGTTACTGGTTGTCTAATCCGATTATTGAAAAAGCTATAAACCATCGGCTGTCAGGTGGCAAGACTGAGGGTTACTGGCTAACCTGGTTAATCAATAATTTTTTCAAAAAACGACGGTTTGATAACCTTTTGTCTATTGGTTGTGGTGTGGGAAATCACGAAATTTTGATGGCTAAATTAGGATTTGTCAATCAAATTGATGCCTTTGACTTTTCCGAAAAATCTTTAGAAATTGCTAGAAAAGATGCCGCCGCAGCAGGAGTAGATGTTAACTTTTATCAAGATAATTTTAATTCATTTAGTATTGATGATAGTAAAAAATACGATATAGTTTTTTGCTCAGGTTCGCTGCATCACGTCAGAGAACTAGAACGATGTTTATCAATTGTTCGGAAATGTTTAAAACCAGACGGATATTTTATTGTCAATGAATACATAGGAGATTGCTACAATATATATAATCAAGCTCAAGTGGATTTGATTAATCGCATTTACCAATGTTTTCACTACACGCTAAGGTCGGGAACAACTGAAAAATTTTCGAGTCCAAGTATTGAGAAAGTATTGGCGAGAGACCCTTCAGAAGCAGTCCGGTCAAAGCTGATACTTCCGTTTTTAGAATTCTACTTTGATGTGGAAGTCTTGAATCCAGCCGGTGGAGGGTTGCTTCACGAACTTTACCCTTTCTTAGCTCACGATCAACTTTCCGACGGAGAACCCAAGAGTGAAACAATAATAAAATTATTGCTTGAGATTGAAACAATCTTAATGGAGCAGCCGGGAGGACTATCAAGTGACTTTTGTTTGTGTATTCTGAGACCTAAAAAAAAACAATGGAAATAATACCGCCTAAAATAGACTACGAAGGGGCTTGGGACAGCTACGCCCAAGAATGGAAAGATAATAATCCTGAACTCGCTTATTTGGGCGACGAATGGATAGGTAAAGCTGCCGGTGCCGCCAACTCCTTAGCCGAATACGAAGCCCTGATAGAACAGCAATTTATTGCACCCTACATCAAAAAAGAACATACGGTTTTAGAAATTGGTATCGGCGGCGGAAAAACAGGTTCCCTGTTGCTGAAATATTGCGATCGACTAATTTGTGCCGACATTTCCAGTCAAATGCTGCAAGCCGCCCGATCGCGCTTGGGAGACGATCGCGTTTCTTACCTCAAACTCGACGGTTTAACATTAGACAGCATCGCCCCAGGTTCAGCCGATGTCTGCTTTTGTTACGATACAATGGTACACGTAGAGCCGGTAGATATATTCAACTACCTGACTCGAATTCCCAAACTGCTGCGGGGCGATAGAATTTGCGTCTTTCACCACACCAATATTTTCAGCGAATTAGGGTGGCAAAAATTTGCCGACGAGTGGGACAAAAACTTGTTCGGGCACAGAGACGGCACAGCATTTTCAGTGATGACTGATACAATTATGGAAAAATTTCTCCATCATTTAAACTATGAAATCATCCTGAAAAATACATCTTCAGTACCGCGAGATTGTGTCTGGATCTGCAAAGCACCAACACCCAATGAATAAAACTAAAGCTTTTTAGCAGAATCAAAATATTTTATTTCAACAGACAACAGTCAACAGACAACAGTCAACAGACAACTGACAATGAAAGCATTATTTCTCCATCCCAACTTCCCCGCCCAATACCGCCACATTATCACGGCTTTAGGCGCAGATCCCAAAAATCAAATTGTTTTCGGCACTAAAAACGAGCGCCCAGAGTGGAACATTCCCGGCGTTCGCAAAGCAGCATTTACACCCAGCCGCGAACCCCACGCGCAGACTCACCAATACGTCCGCCCTTTAGAAAGTGCCGTCATCTACGGACAAGCCGTATTTAGAATGGCAGAACAACTCAAAGCAGACGGTTTTGTACCCGATATTATCTGCGGACATTCCGGTTGGGGGCCTACCTTATTTGTCAAAGAAGCTTTTCCAAATACGCCGCTTTTGTGTTATTTCGAGTGGTTTTATCATGCTATTGGTTCAGACGCAGATTTCGACCCAGCGGAACCTTTAACAGTTGACGATATGGCCAGAATTAGAATCAAAAATGCGCCGATTCTGATCGATTTATACTCTTGTGATTGGGGTTTATCACCCACTTATTGGCAGCGATCGCAATTTCCGCCCGAATTACAACAAAAATTATCCACACTCCACGACGGCGTAGATACCGATTACTTCAAACCAGACCCCGGTGCTAAACTGGTTTTGCCTAACTTAGACTTGTCTGGCGTTGATGAAATTGTCACCTACGTATCGCGGGGAATGGAACCTTACCGGGGTTTTCCCGAATTCATTGAGTCGATCGCCTATGTACAAGAACGCCGCCCCAACTGTCACGTCGTAATCGTTGGTTCCGAAAGAGTTTGTTATGGGCGTTCTTTACCCAACGGCGAGTCTTACAAAGACTATATGCTCAAAAAAGTACCCCTAGATTTGTCGCGAGTTCACTTTGTCGGGCCCCTACCTTACGGACTGTATTTAAAAGTAATTCAAGCATCCGACGTACACGTTTATTTGACCAGACCTTTTGTGCTATCTTGGTCCATGATTGAATCTCTATCAACCGGATGTTTAGTAATCGGTTCCGACACAGGGCCAGTCAGAGAAGTTATCCGCGACGGAGAAAACGGTTTGCTAGTCGATTACTTCTCACCGAAACAAGTAGCCGATCGCATTGATGAAGTTTTAGACCATCCTACCCGCATGGCAGAAATTCGCGTCAAAGCCCGTCAAACAGCCCTAGAACGCTACAGTTTAGCTAAAATGCTGCCACAACATTTACAACTGATCGAGCAAGTAGCCAATCGTTCCATGCCGCCTACAGTTGGTATGGAACCAGAACGGGAATTAGCAGCATCTTTTGCCGTGAGAATTTAGCAATAAAGTTAGTCAGGACTACGCGCTGCATAATAGCGGGATGATTTTGATTTTTTTGTGGGATGGGCGTCCCGCCCGTCCGGCTTATTTTCCGGCGTTGCATAATGGAAGGCAGTCCGTTAATCCCTTCTAGGCTAGTCGCAAACTAGCTTCGAGAGCAATAATTTAGGCGTTGCATAATAGCGGGATGATTTTGATTTTTTTTGTGGGATGGGCGTCCCGCCCGTCCGGCTTATTTTCCGGCGTTGCATAATGGAAGGCAGTCCGTTAATCCCTTCTAGGCTAGTCGCAAACTAGAAAAAATGGCTGTACTTGCTTGAAAGTACCGAGTTTTGTTATTTTTGTTAAAACTTAACTAAATTCCTATGAAATCAACTACTAGGGCGCTGAAAGAATGGAATGTAGCAGTTAATGCTTTAGAACAAGGTCAAACGATTGTGCTGTTGCGGAAGGGGGGAATTCGCGAGCAAGCAGGACAGTTTAATGTCACGGACAAACAGGTTTTGCTGTATCCAACTTTTGAACACCAACAGCCGGGTTTATTAAAGCCGGAGTTTGCACATCAAGTCAAGACTGTCGAATCTGGTTGGCATCCAGAAGTTATTAGAATTGGCAGTTGGGCGGAGATTACTGATGTTTTTTTGGTAGCTTGGGAACCGGCCATTACTGCGCTATTTCCTTACCATATTTGGAATGAAACTTTTGTCAGCGATCGCCTGAAATGGAAACAAGCTCAGCCAATTTATATTTTATTGCTGCGGGGTTATCGCCTTGCAGAAATCCGCGAAATTCTCTACCTTCCTGAATACGGCGGTTGCCGTTCTTGGATCGATTTGACCCAGGCTATTTCCCTGGAGGGAAGCCAAGCTGTTTTGAGCGATCGAGAGTACATTGAACGCTCCTATGAAATCCGCAATCTGATAGCAAATCCTGCGAAGGCTTCTGGTTCGCAGACAGTGACAACGCTGACGGAAGGCAGCCAGGATTTTACTTCTCATTAAGAGTTTTTAATGTACTTTTCGAGAGGCGCGCTTCTACCAAACCCAGCCCAAAATCCGCAGCTAAAGCCATCAAAGCTGCCGGAATTGCCCCAGCTAAAAGTAACTGATTGTTGACGGTAGCAACGCCCCGAAAAATAAACACCCCCAAGCCGCCGGCACCAATTGCAGCGGCGATTGTAGCGAGTCCGATCGCAATTACTGCCGCCACTCGCACCCCCGCCAGAATCACGCCCAGTGCCAGGGGAATTTCCACTTGCCATAACAGTTGCATATCAGTCATTCCCATGCCTCTTCCGGCTTCTGTAATCGCTGGATCGACGCCGACAATACCAGTATAAGTATTGCGGATAATTGGCAGTAAAGAATACAGAGTGAGGGCGATAATTGCCGTGCGATCGCCTATTCCACCCAATACTGGCACCGGGATTAGCAAGCCAAACAAAGCTAAACTGGGAATTGTTTGCATAATATTAGCAAATCCCAAAATTGGCTTTTTCAATTTTGGTTTTCTCGTGGCTAAAATTCCCAGGGGCATCCCCACACTAATAGCGATAAAAATTGCAACAGTTACTAAATATAAGTGTTCGGTCGCGCGCTGAATTATCTCAGCGCCATAGCGGTTGATAAAAATTATCATCGGGTAATTGGTTATTCGTGATTGCTGTCAATCTTATAAATCATTTTCCATTTCAGCACTTGGTTCACCAGGATAGAAGCGAGAGTCCAGAATTTCCTCTAAGCTGTAAAGGCAATTTTGAGGAAATGTCTTGAGAGGTAAATCGGTTTCTCCTACTGCCAAATCTCTACCGTTTTGATAAGCTTCTTGGAAAGCTTCTTGCAAGTAAGGTTTCAGACTTGGGTTATCTTGTATCAGTCTCTGAGTGTCCCGCCGCTGCACTCGAATTGTAGACAACCAGCTACGACTCCGCTGTTGGGGCTGATATTGCCACTTCAGCAAATGTCCCAGCAAAATGCTCAAACGATTTCTAAGTTCTTGACGCTCCTGTTTGCCCAAAGATTCAATCTCCTCAATTAAATTTGGCAAGTCAAGTTGACTCCACTGACACTTGCGAAGTAACTTGGCTTGTTCTTGCGTCCAAGCATAGAAGTCTGTCTCGTAAAGACTGTGCATCGTTTGATTATCCGCTTAGTTACTAAAACTATATTATCAAATTTTTGCTAAATCATTCAAATTTAGCTACTTGCAAACATTCAAGAAATGCCCCAGCTTCTGGATGCTGGGATTTGAGAAAATCATCGGGCGAGCCCAATTCAACCAATCGTCCATCTTGCATCAAACCAATTCTAGAAGCTAACAAAAAAGCTTCTTGAATGCCGTGAGTCACAAAAATCACAGTTTTGCCGAGTTGCTGCTGCAATTGACCGAATTCCCGCTGCAATTCCAGACGAGTAATCGGGTCTAAAGCACCAAACGGTTCGTCCATTAACAATATGGGAGGGTCAGCCGCCAGTGCTCTTGCGACGCCTACCCGCTGCCGCTGTCCGCCGGATAACTGATGGGGATAGCGTTTGGCGAAGTGCTGGGGGTCGAGGTTGACTAATTCTAACAGTTGCCGGACGCGAGATTGAATACGATCGCCCTCCCAACCTTCCAATTTCGGGACTAAACCGACGTTTTGCTCGACGGTAAAATGGGGAAACAAACCGATTTCTTGAATCACATAGCCAATTTTTCGGCGTAGTTGAATTGGGTTCCACTGAGTTGTCAGTTTTCCCATGACAAGAACTTCGCCGCTGCTTGGCGTTAGTAAATTGTTAATTAATTTCATGGTAGTAGTTTTGCCACTACCGCTGCGTCCCAGCAATACTAAAACTTCTCCTGGCAGCACTTTGAAATTGAGTTTGTCTACTAAATGCCTGCGGTTGAGGCGATATGTAACATCGAGGCATTCGACAGCCACTTCATTATTGAGAGGCATGATTAGTTTTGGTGATTTTGGTTTTCAGCAACTTAAAATTGGCGACCCTCGTAAAACAATTCCTAATCTAAAATCTCAAATCGACTTGATTTTGCCATTCTAGCAGTAATGCTCGACATTGGAGGCAAGTTAATTTTTTGAGCAAGTCGCTAATTCCGTCTGCGGTGACAGGATATTCAGCACCGATCAGTTCGGGGTTTACTGTTGCTGTAGGGTGCAACTCTGCAACAAAACCGTAGAGTTTTTGATTGGAGAATGAGCTGTTTATTGCCCAGCCAATGGTGTTGATCGGTTCGAGGCGGGCGATCGCGCTTTCTGTCACGCCTAGTTCTTTTTTGAGTATAACTGGGACTTCCGTTGCTGGCGTAGCTTCGGCTTCTACGCGACCGCCAGGAAAATCGAGGGTTGCTTCTGCTACGCCGGGGCGATACATCGGTGGGGGAAACAGAAATTTGCCAGATTGAATTGTCAAGATTACAACTGAATTTGCTCTTTCTACTCGCCAATATTCTACTATTTGCCCTTCGGTTGTTTCGAGATGTTCGGCGATTAATTTTACCCAATGAGAGTTGATTTCTAAAAAGCCATCTAGAGTTTTCCACGGGGATTTTGTAGTTTGGTTCATGTCGGAATTTTTGAAATAAATCAGATGTTGTTTGCTATGGTAGGCGAGCGTTGCCGAGCTGAACAATAGCCGATCGACCTTTTCAGCTTTGAGCGAGTGTTTTCCTCTCGATTGTAAATTTTTGCTACAACCTTACACATTCGCATAGATAATTCGGTAACATAGACTACATAATCAAAGTTTATCTGCGCCTTGGCTCTGGGTTGTTTCAACCGCGCCCTGGTGCAGACTCTTAGCTAGACAGGAGTAGTTATGCAACTGCAAACAGATATTCGTACTTGGCAATCCCCATCAGCACCCGGAAGCTTCGCCGGTGTCCGCGACTGGGAAAAATTTGGCTGCGCCGTACCTGCACCAAAATTGGCTCCTTCTATGTGGGTTAAATTGTTCAATCCGCCAACAGCATTCAGTTTTGACGAAGCGTGGCTGTTGTGTGAATGTTCGGAAGAACAGTGGCTAGCTTGGATTCCTGATTATGGCGAAATTTTACTGAGTACACATGAATTTTGCGCTACTAAACCGTGAATTACGCAGACAAACTTTCATAAACCAGGTGTTAAAATCTATATCCCTCCCGTTCCCCGGGATTTTTTGGAAAAAAGCTGGTTTTTGCGTAATTATGTCGTTTGCAGTGAGGAATGCAAGTCCTTAAACTTTGATAAGGACTTGCATTCCTCACTACAAACATCTTATATGATGTCGTTTCAGCCGATATCATATAAGTCCTAATAGATATTAATTGACATTTGGTCAACAAAAAGAGCAATAGGTTTTCTATTGCTCTTTTTGTTCAAAAACACTCTCTAGTTTTTATCTTTAAGATAGCGGAAGTTATATCAACTGGCCTCGATTGACCCCAATATCGCTGCGGTGACGGGTTTACTGTATCGATGCTTGCATGGGAGATATTGGTGAACCCGCCCTTACAGCAATTACGGTCAATTTAGCCCCTGTGATATTGCTGGCTTATTTGCAAACTGCACGGTTATTTGCGTTTCTGACAATCGTGCCTACTCTACCATTAATCTGAATCGGGTTCTTAGTGCTGGCTCGAATCAAGAGTGGTTGTTTCGCCAGACATTCTCTGATTGATGCTGCCCAGGCGGTGAGAGCTCCGGTGTATTCTGTACGACCCGCTGGGGCGCGAAACTGATCGGTAATTAGGAAATCCGAGGTGATGCTAGTGTCAGTAGCAACATTGGTAATAATTGGAAAGTCAAAAGCTTTGGGCAAGGTTCTGTCCTGGATTTTACCCGGTAGCAACTGGTAGTTCTTCGATCCACCCTTGTAGTCAATACCTGCTTGAGGGCTTGTGGGAGGGCTTGTTTGAGCCAAGGCGGAAACAGGCAAGCTTGTGACCAAAACGGTGCAGCAACTCCAAAATAATTTCGATTTCATCTGATTCATCTCCTCAACTTTATGACGATTAGCACTAATTTAGGTAGGTTCTAAAAACAGTAGCTTTTATGAAAAAAGCGCCTCATGACATTGAGCTTTTGAGTTTGAGTTTAACCTACCTAATTTATTACCAAACATTCTCAAAAATGTTAAAACTGGTTTGCCTGACAAACTGTAGAAAAGTTTCAGTTGAGTTAGATATTTACACATCTGAAGTTGTTACAGCATTTAAGAGTCGGTTTGACCAGAATGATTCATTTTCGATCGATGTCACTGGAACTTTATCAAATTTTGTCTCAGATATCAAGTTTTGCCGATCGCCTGTCGCGTTTTAACACTGGTTTGCGGCTCGATCGAGGTTTGACTGTTGCGGGCTATACCAAAGCGAGAAAGATGCTACAGTGCATCGATGGGCGTTTGAGTATTTTCAGGCGACAATAGACAGAGAAGGGGCTTGAAAATAGGTGATTTTAGTGGAAGATAGTAAATTTATCGACGTATCGGACATTATGGGTGTTCCCGTGGCTCCGGCGGGTTACAAATCGGGCTTTGTGGGTATTGTCGGACGCCCGAATGTCGGAAAATCAACGCTGATGAATCAGTTGGTGGGGCAGAAAATTGCGATTACTTCGCCGGTGTCTCAGACGACACGTAACAGGCTGCGGGGCATCCTAACGACACCGGAAGCACAAATTATTTTTGTAGATACTCCCGGAATTCACAAGCCGCACCACCAATTGGGCAAGGTTTTGGTGCAGAATGCCCGCACCGCAATTAAGTCGGTGGATGTGGTGCTGTTTGTGGTGGATGGTTCGGTGGAATCGGGAGGGGGCGATCGATATATTGTCGAAATTCTCAGCAATTGCAAAGTTCCGGTGATTTTGGGGATGAATAAGTTGGACGAACAACCGGAGGATTCCGTGTTGATCGATCGAACTTACGAGCAAATTGTCAATCCTGAGTGGCCTGTAGTGAAATTTTCCGCTCTCACGGGCGAGGGTGTCGAGCCGCTGCAACAATTGTTAATCGAACATTTGGAGGTTGGGCCTTATTATTATCCGCCCGATTTGGTGACTGACCAGCCGGAACGCTTTATTATGGGCGAATTGATTCGGGAACAGATTTTGCTGCTGACGCGGGAAGAAGTGCCGCATTCGGTAGCAATCGCGATCGACATAGTTCAAGAAGAAGCAAAAATTACTCGCATTCTGGCGACAATTCACGTCGAACGAGATTCCCAAAAAGGCATTTTAATCGGTAAAAGCGGCAGTATGCTCAAGTCGATCGGCAGTGCGGCCCGGGAACAGATTCAAAAGTTAATTGAAGGCAAAGTGTATTTGGAGTTATTTGTCAAAGTGCAGCCGAAATGGCGGCAGTCTCGCACTCGTTTGGCGGAATTGGGCTATCGGGTAGAAGAATAAAACTTTATCTGTTGGCAGTTTCCCTCTCTTAATCCTGATGTGCTCAGAAGCAGATTAAAAACAAGATTGACAATCTGGCCATATCCGCAGCCCTAGGCTAAGATTTTGCAAAGGTCGAGAACACAAGGACGATAATTCCAACTATGAACTACCGAAACCACATCACGATCGAAGCAAATAAACGCGGTGGTAAGCCTTGTGTACGCGGCTTGCGAATTACGGTTTATGAAGTGCTTGAGTACCTGGCTTCCGAGATGACCGAAGCAGAAATTCTCGACGATTTTCCCGATTTGACGCGAGAAGATTTAAAAGCCTGCATTGCTTATGCTGCTGACCGCGAGCGTCGGTTTATGACCGCTCCATTATCGGCATGAAATTACTTTTTGATGAAAATTTGTCGCCCAAGTTGCCGAATCGTTTGAGCGATATTTTCCCAAATTCGCTTCACGTTCGAGATGTGGGCATGAAAGCAACGATCGACCCAATAGTTTGGGATTATGCAAAAGACAATAATTTGATGATTGTCTCGAAAGACGCGGATATGCACGACCTGAGCTTAGTATTTGGGAACCCACCGAAAGTTATTTGGCTTTGCCTTGGAAACTGTTCGACCTTGCAAGTTGAAAATTTGCTACGTCGGGAGTTCAACGCGATCGAATTATTTTATGAAGACGAGAATTTATCGCTGCTTGCTTTATCATAATTGTACCGCAACTGCGATATAATTATAATTATAAGATTTATCGGCAGCACAGTAACCAATCTGCAAAAGCTCAAGGCTTCTGGTATGGGGTGCTTCGATAAATCTAGTCGTTGCAACTGACGCGAATTTAAGATTGTTAGCTTTGTTGAGAGGCGATCCTCTTCGAGGGTTTCGCTAACGCGCGCAGTTGAACTAAATCGTTGTGCAGCAATATACTTGGTAGTTCAGAATACTATGAAATGGCATTATCTAATTTCCGGTCAAGAAGAGTTAGTTGATAAAATTCTTGCTTTTTTTACCTCTAAATCAACAGATGCTGAGCTATTCAAAGATATTGTTACTAAATGCAAAAACAATCCACTTTCATCACCTGGTAATTCAAATCACGGAACCTCTCTTGCTCTGGGATATCTATCGCTGAATGATTTTATATTTTATGAGAGTAGTTTAGGAAATCAAAAAGGTATTCGCGTCTCAATAGTAGAAATTATTCTAAAACGACTGTGCCAGAAATTTATTGTGTTTGAGCAACAGTTGTTAGGCTTCGGATATAATATGCCTTATAGTCTCAATGAAGGAATTACACAATTTTTATGCTCAAGAGGTTTGCTCAAGAATGTAATCTTCGGTTTTAGTTATATAGTGCAAAACTATCAAAATTCTGTGTTTAAGATACTTGTTACAACGGATAGTGGTGATAGTAGCATGGGAACAGGATTTCTTTTTAATTATCAAACGTCTGAGGGTAAAAAATGGAGTCTTGTAATTACTAACGAGCATGTCGCTAAGTATCAGAATGGATTAGAAGTACATCACAAGGATGGTCAAATTGAAACACATAAAGTGATTATTCTTTCAAAGAAAAGTGATTTAGCAGTAATCGTACTAAATTCATTTGTGAATCTACCTTCATTTCATCTCTTCCCCGATCCTAAAATACTCGATGATATTATAACTGTTGGCTATCCCCCTGTTCCTACTGCTAACGATTGCTATCAACTTGTTCACAAAGGGGAAATTAATTGCTTTTTAACTAACTATTCGAATCACGACTACTTTCTATTTTCTGCAAGAACATCACCTGGTAATAGTGGTGGACCAGTTATTAATGACATGGGTATGGTTGTAGGAATTGTTACTGAACAACTATTTGAACTAGGCTCATTTGAGAAGAAAGGTCAACTGCCTTACTTTGCGGCTGTTCCTTCCACTAATATTTTGGAATTTTTGAATGAGCAAGTTGTCAGTAAGCTAAAATAACAGAAATCTGAGCTTTTATGAGCATTTTGGAGACATTTTTGCGGGAAAGGCAGGACCAAAACCGCAATGCACCGGAACTTTGAAGTTTCCTGGTAATAGCAAAAGATATCTAGGTCTGGTGATTGCGACCGTTATCTCGCAAACGCTGCCTGACTTTGGAGATGATTCGGAAGCTCGATCGAGAGCTTGACCTACAGAAAATTGGTAGAATAAACAGAGCTGTAAGGCAATGGCAGCCGGTTTGACTTGTACGAATGGGAAAGGTAATGGCTTTTTCTTGAATCGTGAAACATGGCGGGCATTTTAAGCCTGCATAATATTTGCCAAAACTATCAATTGGACATAATCGCCAATGAAGAAATTCCTGACTATCCTCGCCAGTACGATCGCGATCGCGACACCCACCCTATTCGTAGAACACAGTACCCTACTCGCCCAAGCCCAAACCCAAGAATCACAGCTCAAAACCTACGCGATCGGCAATCTGACCTTCAAAGCACCCCGAAATTGGCTCGAAAATCCAAGGGGCGCAAGTGCGAATAGCCTTGAATTACACAACAAAAACTTCCCCAACAGAGGCGGTGGATTTGCCCCCAAGGGTTTGATTCGCGTGGTTGCAACCATCAGTGAGGAAAACGTGGAAACCGCTACAAAACCGCCGAATTCCAGAAGAGCGATGCCTAAGACGACGATTAAGACCGAACATCTAACCATTAACGGCAGAAAAGCAGTGCGCTTGTATGAATACTATGACGAGGGGTTTCCCGCAGGCATTGTCACCTATGTTGCCACAGGGAAAAAAGAAACAATTATGCTACAGACCCTTTACTCCGACAGTGATACTGAAAAGCAAGTTCAGCAAATTCAAGATTCGGTTCGCATTACTGAATAGCAGTCAAGGACTTAAATTCGGCACGTTGAACAAGAAAGCTTTGTTCATCTGGTTGAGCCAACAATCCCCGTACCTTGATAGTCGGGGAGTGTCAACAACAACTATCAAGGCAACTCAACGGAACTCGGTTTAGCAATGTGAGGCAAGCCCCAGCCCAATTTTTCCCGCAAAATGTGGAAAAACTCAAAAGATTGCACCCGAATAAACCGGGCTTTGTACGAAGCCCGCTCGACTTGCACCCAATCCTCGGGCAGAACATAACATCCGCCGTTCCCGTCTACCACCATTACCAGGCGGTTCGGACTCGCGGGCAAAATCTTGACTGGCTCGGTGTTGGAAAACACCAAAGCCCGCGAAGCCATTGAATGGGGGCAAATAGGCAGCAACTGCAACACCGGCACTCCGGGAATGATGACAGGCCCACCGGCTGAAAGGGCGTAAGCTGTAGATCCTGTCGGAGTCGCGATGATGACTCCATCTGCGGCAATGTCAATAGAGGCGTGCTGACCGATCGCCACTTCAAAATGACACATACAAGTCAGCGGTTCCCGGTGCAGCACCATTTCATTGAGACAAAGGGCTTCCCAGAGGCAGTCGTTTTCTCGAAACAGCCGCACCGCCAGCATTGATCTTTCTTCTATTTCGTATTCTCCGGCGATTACCTTTTCCAAAGCTTGCGGCAGCAAGTTCAGGTAAGTTTCTGTTAAAAAGCCCATGTGACCGGTATTGACAGTCAGCAGCGGCACTCCAATCGGAGCGACTTGGCGAAATGCCGACAGCACCGTACCGTCGCCGCCCAAAACCACTGCAAACTCCATGTCGCTGTCAAAACCGGGGGGGACGAGTTGTTCGATCTGAGTGTGGCACAGGGGGCGATCGGGGCTAGAATAGCCCAAAATTCCTCCCGAACCAGAAACCGAGCAAACCTCCCAGCCGCGGGCAGTCAGCTTGTCTTCTAACTCTGCGGCGATGCGACAAGCCACAGGTTTAACGTCGTTGTATATAATCCCAGCTTTCGGCACTTTAAAATGTAAAGGGCATTTTTTGTTTACTCCGTTTTTTAGTCTTAAGCTGCTCGTACTCTATTTCCTTGAGCTTCTTCATAATCAGATTAAAGTATTCTTCGAGATAAGACTCCAAAGTAGTAGTTTCTTTAGGGTCGATGCCGAAGACACTGTAAACATCATCCATCGGAGCTTTCAAGGGTTTTCCGGCTGCCAAAACTTCTGAAAAAGCCAATCTGTCAGCTACGTTCCAACTCCACTGAAAGAACTTAGCAAATTGACGAGTAGCCTTCAACAAGACATCTGGGGTGCGCGTAATTTTGGCTTGCTTCCCTGACAGCCGTTCGCACAACCGCACGATTTCGTCAGCATCCCAAGCGCGATTTCCCACCACCGGAAAGCTTTTTTTCTCGGTTTCAGGAACCGAAAGGGCCCGGACGGCAAATTTAGCAACGTCCTGAGTGTTCATGTAGGCAAGGGCGGATGGCTTGTTGGGCAGCCAGACTGCCTGATTGTCCAAAATCGGCATTGCATACAGGCTCAGCAGTCCTTGCAAAAAGCCGCAAGGTCTCAAGATTGTGTAGTCTAGACCGGATTCTGCTAAGAACAATTCGGTACAGCGCTTGATTTCCAACAAGGGGACTTGGGGATATTTCTCAGCGTCGAGAAAGGAAAAGAATATGTAACGCTTGATGCCTGCTGCTGCTGCTGCTTGGATCAGCGATACTTTTCCGTCCCAGTCTACTCTTTTGATGCTGACAGAATCGGCTGCACTCGCTGTTGCTGCATCGATAATAGCAGTGACGCCTTCTAGGGCCGGAGGCAGACTGTCTGGCTGGCAAAGGTTCCCCGGTACGAGTTCAGCGCCCCATTCTTTCAAAAATGCAGCTTTTCTGTAACTTCTGACTAAACAGCGCACCTGGTAGCCCTCGTCTAGGGCGCGGCGGGCTATTTGGCGGCCGAGAGTGCCGGTGGCACCTAAAATCAATAAAGTCATCTAGGGATTAATTATGAATCTTAAACTTTCTATAAGATGGTATCAGGTTTTTGTTAAGTTTGTTATAAAAACTTAACAAAAACCTGAAATTTTCTCATTTTAGGCTTGAGATATTCGGCAGAATGCTGGCTTTCGGCAGAAAGTAGACTCTAGAAGACAGAAGGTAGAAGGCTTCTGAAGGATTGGTTGAAAAAAACTTATTCTTCGCCGCCTTGTAATTTGAGCAGGAGGAAGCCTCCACCTATACCCACGAAAATTAGGGAAAAGGACAAAAAGGCTGCATTGAAAATTTCAGGATTCATGGTTTTATATGTCTAATTGGGCGATCGCATTAAATAAAGATAATATAATTTGGGGCAAGCAGGTACATGAATGCTAAAATTTCAGTGCCGAAATTCCTGTATTTTGTTGGAGAAAACTGCCTTGAGTCTCGATCGGGAATCAAAACTAGCTGTAACTCTGGGAGATCCGGCGGGAATTGGGCCGGAAGTGATTCTCAAGGCATTGGCAGATCCCGCTGCTGCTTTGATGGTGACGGTTTTCGGATCTAAGAGAGTTTTGCAGCAAACTTACGATAAGTTGCGATCGAGCAATCCAGCAGCAGAAGCGGCAAATCCCCAAACATTAAACATTATTGATATCGAACCAGACAGCAAGTGGGGCGAAATAGTCCCCGGTGTCGGTAGTGCAGCTAGCGGGGCCGCTAGCTTTGCTTACATGGAAAGTGCGATCGCCCGTACCATCGCCGGCGAATTCTCCGCCATCGTGACAGGCCCAATTTCCAAAACTTGCTGGCAGGCGGCCGGTTACAATTATCCCGGACAAACAGAACTCCTCGCAGAAAGGGCAAAATCGCAGCGGTTCGGAATGCTGTTTGCCGCCACATCTCCCCACAGTGGCTGGACTCTGGTAACTTTACTCGCTACCACACATATTTCCCTCCGTCAAGTCCCCGATGCTTTGACTCCAGAATTACTGAGCGAAAAACTAGAATTGCTGGTAGAGTGTTTGCGGGAAGATTTTGGGCTGGAAAGACCGAAAATTGCGATTTCTGGCTTAAATCCTCACAGCGGCGAAAATGGCAAACTGGGAAATGAAGAGCAAGACTGGATGATACCTTGGTTGGAAACGCAGCGCGATCGCTTTCCTCAAGTGCAGTTAGACGGGCCAGTCCCCCCCGATACCTTGTGGGTAAAACCGGCTAAAGTTTGGTACGGTTTAGCCAAGGAAGCTCACGACGGTTACTTGGCAATGTACCACGACCAGGGGTTGATTCCAGTAAAATTGATGGCTTTCGATAAAGCAGTTAACACTACAATTGGCTTGCCTTTTGTCCGCACATCTCCGGATCACGGCACAGCTTTTGATATTGTAGGTCAAGGGATTGCAGATGCCTCCAGCATGAAGGCAGCATTGCAGTTGGCAGCCCAGTTGGCTAGTCGCAGAACAGCAGTTAAAATAGGGCGATAGCTTTAGTACGCCTGACGCTGGGAAAAATTGTGTCATTCCTATTGATTGTCGCTGGGGTGAGGCGGCAAGCAAGCGGGTAATTTCCTTCGGTCGATTAAAATCACGTTTGGGTAGGGCAGTATGGCAGCATCTAATGATAATTCAGGCAAAATACATCAGTCAGAAAAAGAGGTTTCTGATGCAAATTTGGGAAGTTCTAAAGCAGGAGAGCAACTTCAGGAATTGCTAACCATACTGACTGAATTCCAGTTATTAAAGAAGTCAAAAAAAGAACCCAGCGAGCTGAAGTTACCGCTTTCTGAAAAGTCTGTGCAGCGGTTGGAGGATGAGGAAAATCGGCGCAAACAATTGTCTTTTCGGATCGAATCACCGAGTATTATACCGGAAGTATTAACTAACGAGGAGGAGATCCCATCTCAAAGACGACAAAATAATAATGAGGAATCCGATGTATCTATAGCGGGGAAGGTAGCCCCAAAAAATCGGCTGTCGGAGGAAGAATTAGAACAAGCAGTAGAGGAGTTTAAGCGGTTGCAACAACTGCTGTTTGAAAGGGATTTACCGGAATTTTACAGTAATGTTTTGAGCGTGGAACAAAGGTTAGAAAATTTTGAGAATTTGATGAATGAACCCCAAGAGTTGATGACTTTACTGAGACCGTTAATTCCTGAGTTACTGAGAGATGAATTAGAGGGGTTGAAGTCTGAATTTAAAAAGGCGATAGAACTCGCTAGCAATGATAAAATGAATCGGCTCGAATTGCAGACAATATTAGCGGATTTGGAAAATCAAATTGCTAACTTCAACCAGCCGCAACTGCCGAATGCAGAACATTTAATGCAACGGTTGATGCCGGTAGTGGGCGAGTTGCTCAAGCGTAAGGTAGAGGAGTCTAAGTTAGAGGTAGCTTCGGCGATCGCACCGAAAGTCAATCAAGTAATTCACAATCAAAACGGACTGGAAGAACAAGTAGTAAAAATAGAAGATAAACTTGCGAATATTCAGCAGCGTTACCAGCAGCAACCGGAAGATTTAATCAAGCAGTTAGTTCCGGTAGTTAGCGATTTGCTGAACCGCAAAATTAGTGAATTAAAATTAGAGATTGTAGAAGCTGTCGCCCCCTCAGTACAGGTAAGAATAGCTTGGGTAGAAATAGAAGAAAAAGTATTGAGCATCGTCGAGCGACGACTGGCTACCCAACAGTCGCCAATTCAGAAGCCAGAAGAGATAATGGCGATGCTAATGCCCGCAATCACTGATTTGCTGAACCGGAAAATCGATGAATCAAAATTACAGGTAGCAGCGACGATCCAACCTTTGATAGAATCAGCAATTCTTCAAAGAGAAGTTCAAGGAAAATTGAGCGACGTAGAAAGTAGACTAAATAATCTTCAGCGACAGCAAAAATCTCAGCCTGAAGATATAATGGCAAGGTTAATGCCGTTAATGATTGAGTCGCTGAACCGGAAAATCGAGGAAACAAAGTTAGAGGTGAGAGAGACGATCGCGCCCGGTGTCAACACGGCTATTCAAAACAGCGGTATTGCAGCACAAATATTAAATAATGAAAGTAAAATTGTCGAAGTTCAGCAACAAGTTTTAGCCGAGATAGAAGGGTTAGTGGCAAGAATAATGCCAGTGATTGTAGAAATGCTGTCTCGAAACATCGGGGAAGCAAAGCTAGAGATAGAATCTGCGATCGCCCCCGCTGTCGATGCAATCATTCAGAATAAAAGGATTGAGGAAAGACTGGGGACTATCGAACAAAGGATTGTGGCGATTGAACACCGGATTTATGAATCGACAGACTTGTTTACCGATTTACTAAAACCTTTGATTGACGAGCTGATGGTTAGCCATCACGCCCAACTGGAAAAGTCTGTCATCGAATCTATTTTACCATTGTTAGATGAAGTTGTAAGTTATAATTACAGACTCAACGATAAAGTAGGGGAACTAGATCGCAAAATAACTGATGCTGAATGGGGAGGCGATCGGGAAGAATTAATCGCCCGAATTAAAATCATGTTTCCCGAAATGATGCTCCAAACAATTAATGAGTCTAGAACATCATTTGTCGAAACCATAGCTCCGATAATTGATGAAATAATTAATACGAAAAGCCGAGAAAATAGACAATCGATGGGAGTAGCCATATCGCCGGCTCTGACTGTGGGAATCAGCCACAGAATGAGTGAATCGCCCGATGAAATTGCAATGGCCCTCGCGCCGGAAATGGCCGCCGCTATCAAACAGCAAATTCATCTCAAGCGAGAAGCTATGTCGGATGCACTTTATCCGATCATCGGCAGCACGATTTTAAAATACATCGCCGAGATGATGCGGGAGATTAATGAAAAACTCGAAGCATCTTTAAGTCCCGAGAGAATTAGTCGCAAAATTAAAGCCAAATTACAGGGCATTTCTGAAGCAGAATTGCTGATGAAAGAAACCACACCACTGAGTGTTAAAGCTGTTTTTTTAATTCAAACACAATCGGGCTTAGTAATTTCAGCAGTGCAGAAGTCTGAACGCCAACAGCTAGAATCAGACATGGTAGCAGGGATGCTGACTGCTATTCGGGCTTTTGTCAACGATTGCATATCTCAGTCGGGAAATATTGCAGAAATTGATGCTATAGAATACGGCACATCGAAGATAGTATTGGAAGTAGCGGGTTCGTGTTATCTGGCAGTAGTTATACAAGGAGAAACCCGCCAGTGGTTTAAGTATAAAATGCGAGCGATATTCAACAATATTGTTCAAGAATACGGGGTTCAAATCCAGTCATTTAACGGCGATCCAGCCACTGTGCCGGCAGAAGTAAACTCGAACTTACAAAAATTAATCGATACAGAGGTAAAAGTTAAATCTCCTAAACTGCCAATTTTACCAATTATCGGTTTGGCAGCGTTAGGTTTAATTGGCGTACCTTGGGGAATTCATCAATACCGCAGCGGAGTTGAAGCGAGCTTAGAAGCAGATACGAATTTAGCATTACAATCTGCTCCAGAGTTATCGGTTTATCGTATCGCGGCAGATGTTAAAGATAAATTATTGGAGATTTCGGGACGAGTGCCGAATCAAAAGCTGCGCTCGAAAGCGGAAAAAATCGCTCAGCAAGCGGCTCCAAAATTAAGAATTGAAAATAAAATTATAGCCGTTGAAGTACCTCCCGATCCGGTTTTAGTAGAAGCCGATGTCAAGCGGACGGCAGCTCTTTTGAATAAAGTAGAAAGCATTGATATCTCAGCTCGCTATGCAGAGGGTAAAGTCGCCGTTGCAGGCAGCGTAAGCAAAGTGCCAGATGCTCAGAAAATAACTCAAGCTTTTGAGAAAATTCCGGGGGTGAAGTCTGTAACAAATACAGTGATAATAGGAACTCCACCGCCACCAAAGATAATAATGCCAGTTCGCGTGTATTTCGGTGCAGGTTCGGCAAGTTTGCAGGCGAAAGATGTAGCACAAAAGCTTAGAAAAGTCAAGGAATATATGGATAAAAACCGCACGAAGAATTTAAGGATAGTTGGCTACAGCGATTTTAAAAGCACTCCGGTAGAAAATCAAAACTTGGCACTGGAAAGGGCGACAAATGTGAAAGGTATTTTGGTTAGACAAGGGATAAATGGCAACAGAATACAAGTGGCTTCTACTAAGGGTCGTCCCGAAGGTGTGGAGGCAAATCAACCGCTGTGGCTGAGCAGATTGGTAGTATTTGAGGTGATAAATTAAAATTGGGAATTGGGAATTGGGCATCGGGCATCGGGCATCGGGCATTGTTAATTGGGAATTTTCCCTAATGACTATGACTAATGACTTCTTTCTCTTAATTTATAGTAACTGGCAAGAAGGTTAGGACATTTTTTATGGGTGAAAATATTGCTGTGACTCCATTTCCCTTCTTCCTTCTTCCTTCTTCCTTCTTCCTCTTAAATTAATCGAACTCGCCCGGAGGTAAAGGCTTGTATTCGATCGCCCGCCAAGCCTACTAACAAGCGGCCGCTTCCGTCAATGCCGGCGGCTTCTCCGCAGATGGTTTCCGACGCAAGTTTGATCGCCACCGGGCAGCCAATCAACGCATCGCGGCGGCGCAATTCCGGCAAAAGTAGCGCTAAACCGGACTTGGAGGCTGGCTTGTCTGTGGTAGAAAACATATCGGCTAGCTCGAGTAAATAGTGCCGCAGTCGATCGAGCAAACACAGTTCATCTGGTACTGTACTAGCAATAGAATGCAAGCTTACCGCATTGCCGAGATCCCTTTCATCCAACCCCGCAGCCGCGAAATCTACGCAGCGGTTGAGTCCAATTCCCACAACGGCGCGAGTTTTGCCCAAAGCATTGCCGGAAGTAGCTTCGCAGAGAATTCCCGCTAATTTGTGGCGATCGATCCAGACATCGTTTGGCCATTTCAGGCGCAGCATATCGCGACAGTCGGGAACCAAATCTTCGATCGCGTAAATCACCGCTAAACCCGCTGCTAAACTGAGCCCCGGCAACAGATTGGGGTTGAGGTTGTCGAGTACAAAACTGGCTGTCAAGACACCGGTTGGGGCGTGCCAGGTGCGCCCGTGTTGGCCGCGCCCGCTGGTTTGTCGCTTGGTAAATACTGCATCTCCGTGGTGGAGTTGGGCCGCGCGGGCGATCGCCCAACTGTTGGTACTCGGACAGGTATCCAACGAGTGTAGCCAGTGAGGGAGGTTTGGGCGATCGGGTTCCGTGGATGCGGGCACGGGAGTTAAGGGCAATTCAGACAAGATTTGATTTGTAGTATTTGATATCTAAAAGCTGATTATCGCATTTTCCAGAAGTGCCACCTCGCGCGACGGCGAGAATTCAGAGAAATTGGAGTGTAGTACAGTTTCAGCATCAGATTAACCTTGCGCCATACCACCTATTTAGCAGAATAATCCTTGATATATAAAGGTTCAAGGGAACGCCGAGGGTTGATGCGAGCGATCGACACCCCTTTAAAAAACCCAATTTAAAAAAAAGTTGTATTACCCCCTTGACATCCTTGTATTATGCAGCGTAGTATAAATGTATTGCGAAGGTGAAAGAGCTTCAAAGCCTTAGCCCACCAGCAATATGAACCTTGACAACTGAATAGGAAGTTAATCATGTCACATAATTGTGGACATGGGCGGTGTAGACTCCGGCAACAATAGCCCGATCGGGTTGTAGTACGCGGAATCAACCGCCACCCCGTCCCAACTTGAGTAATTCAAGGACAGAATATTGTTCATTATCGCGGGGGTATAGCTCAACCGGTCAGAGCAGTCGCCTGTCGAGCGAAAGGTTGCGAGTTCAAGTCTCGTTACTCCCGTCAAAGTCCCGTAGGCAAAAGTCAAGCCGTCTCCCCCTCAAGGAGAAGATTGCGAGTGCAAACCTCGTCGGGACTCCCAGGTTAGGTGGCCGAGTGGTTGAAGGCGCCGGTCTGCAAAACCGAATTGCGCGGGTTCAAATCCCGCCCTAACCTCTGTTCCCAATCAGAAATTAAAAATTAGAAATTAAAAGATTAAACTAACAGTCTTTTAATTAATTTTTTTAACTGTGAAAAGGAACGAAGCGAAAGTGACATTGCAGCGTAGCTTAATGGTAAAGCGCCAAGTTCTACCTTGGTCAATGCAGGTTCAAATCCCGCCGCTGCGACCACAAGCAGGGATGGTGTAACTGGCAACACTCTGGTCTCCAAAACCAGCATTCTGAGTTCAAATCTCAGTTCCTGTGCCAATTTATAGTGCTGTAGGCAAATGGTTTAAGCCGCTTGGTTTTCACCCAAGTGATTGCGGGTTCAACTCCCGTCAGCACTTCCAAACTGGGTCGGCCCTCCTATTGGCGTGGGTAGCTGTCTGTAAAACAGTAGCTTAAAGCGTTGCTGGTTCAATTCCAGCCCGACCCATTTGTAACTGCATTTAATATGCAGTTGCAATCTTGAGAACGTGGTGTAACTGGATAACATTTCAGTCTACGAAACTGAAGATTTGGGGGTTCAAATCCCTCCGTTCTCGCTGTGGAGAGGTGGCCGAGTGGCTTAAGGCGCTTTCCTGCTAAGAAAGAGCGGTTTAACAGCCGTCGAGGGTTCAAATCCCTCCTTCTCCGTTTTCCCCCGATAGCTCAGTTGGTAGAGCGCTTGTCTGAAGAGCAAGAGGTCGTCAGTTCGATACTGACTTGGGGGATTGCGTTGCCTTATAGCTCAATGGTAGAGCAAGCGGTTGTTAACCGTTAGGTTGTAGGTTCGAGTCCTACTGGGGCAGCCATTTTTTAAATTGCCGGGTAGACAAATTGGTAAAGTCGCCTATCTCTGAAATAGGAGTTTCTGTAGGTTCAAAGCCTACCCCGGCACCCAATTATTGGGAAGTCGCCTAATCGGTATGGCACCGCTCTTTGAAAGCGGCAAAATGCAGGTTCGAGCCCTGCCTTCCCAGTTCTGCTATTACCAAAGCAGATCAATTACGCTCCTGTAGCCCAATTGGCAGAGGCCGCAATTTCAAAAATTGTGTTGTGTGAGTTCAAATCTCACCAGGAGTACCAAATTTTGAACTAAGTTTCTACTTGCTCCTGTGGCGGAATTGGCAGACGCGGCAGACTTAAAATCTGTTTTATTTTGAGTGTGAGTTCGAGTCTCACTAGGAGCATGAACGGGATGTAATTCAGCGGCCAGAAGCCATGTTTTGGGAGCATGGAGTCGTTGGTTCAAATCCAACCATCCCGACTTTACCCCTGTGATGTAATTGGAAAACATCACTCGCTCAGAACGAGTGTTTTTTGCAGGTTCGAGGCCTGTCAGGGGTATGAGGTTTTATTCAATCTCAAATCTCAAATCTCAAATCCGTTTTGCCCCTGTAGCCCAATCGGTAGAGGCGCTAGATTTAGGATCTAGTTAGTGCTGGTTCGATGCCAGTCAGGGGTATTTGGTGACATCGCGGGTGAAGTAGCCTGGGTAGGCTTGGAGGTCTCATAAGCCTCTTAATAGCAGGTTCAACTCCTGCCCCCGCCACCAAAAATGCAGGTGTGATGTAATTGGCAAGATGAGGCTTTTGTAAAGCTTTCTTGCCAGTGCAAATCTCGCCATCTGCTTGGCGCGCTGGTGTAGCTCAATTAGGCAGAGCAACTGATTGGTAATCAGTCGGTTGTAGGTTCAATTCCTATCACCAGCCCCACAATTGCGGATATGGTGTAACGGTAGCATTCGAGTCTTCCAAACTCTAGGCACGAGTTCGATCCTCGTTATCCGCTTGGCTAAACAAGAGGTTTTTTCAATCCAAAATCTCAAATTTCAAATCGGTTTGCGGGTGTGATGTAAAGGCTAGCATCTGAGTATGCCATTCTCAGCGCATGGGTTCGAGTCCCATCATCCGCTTTTGTAGTCCTGAGCTTCGATGGTAGAGCGTTTGCCTTACAAGCAGACGCGGGGTAATCTCCTGTCAGGACTACCAATTTAGGGGAGTGTAGCTCAATGGATAGAGCGCCGCGCTTCGGACGCGGATGTTGTGGGTTCAAGTCCTGCCACTCTCGTTGTTTTTGCTTTAATTTAAGGAGGTTGATTCCATTGAATGGATAATTTTTTATATTAAGAGCGATCCTCTTCGAGGGCTTCGCTAACGCCCTTTGCGTGTCCCAATCTTTGGAGCCTACATACTTTAGTACGAGAGGAAAGGTAACGCTGTCAAATTCAGCGGGCGTATGAGAACGAGGAATGCCATGAACCCGGCAGGTTGGCTTAAAGGTAGCCATCCTTTAAAGAGTGTGTAATAACTCATCGGCGGAGTCCCTCTAGTAACTGAGAAAACGCAATGCTCTGATAACTTGCACGTCAAAGTGCGTGAAGCGCAGCTATCCCGTAGGGAATCGCACAAATCAACAAAGAATACGGGAGTGTAACTCAACTGGATAGAGTGTCGAGCTTCTACCTCGAATGTTGTGGGTTCGAGTCCTACCGCTCCTGCTAAATGGGTTCGTAGCTTAATTGGTAAAGCATCTAACTGGCTGTTAGAAAGATATCGGTTCAAATCCGATCGCAATCCACCACACCAATTTTAGATTTTAGATTTACTCGACAGGTGAATCTTTTACCCGGGGTCATAGCTCAATTGGTAGAGCGCTTGCTTTGCACGCAAGAGGTTAGGAGTTCGATTCTCCTTGATTCCACTGCGGTGTCTGAAGTCGAAGCGGTCGAGACGCTAGCCCGTGAAGCTAGTTATTAGCGGGTTCAAGCCCCGTCAGACACCCCTTGGAAGATGCCGCTAAATGGTTGGCAACCAGTCTTGAAAACTGGGGTACAGGTAACTGTAAGGGTTCGATTCCTTCATCTTCCTTTTAACCGCCGGAAGTCGAAAAGCGAGACACCGTGCTGATAACGCGGCGATAGGAGGGGCAGTACCTCCTCGGTAGATGGATTGGTTTATAATAAGTCTAGATTTGCTAGTTATTCAACATAGAAGCCATGAGCATTCAAGTTCTAAAATTAGAATTGATTCAGTGGATTTTGTTATTAAAGGATATTCAACTTTTAAACGAAATCCAAAAACTGAAAGAAAAGTCACCCGAAAAGACTGCTGTACTCAAACCTCGTCAATTTGGCTGTGGTCAAGGAATTTTTACTTACGTTGCGGATGATTTTGATGAAACACCTCCGGGTTTTGAAGAATATATGTTGCCATGAAATATCTAATTGACACTCACATTCTAATTTGGTTTGTTGAAGGTAACGCTCGGCTTGATGAGTATGTGCGCTCGCTGATTGCTAATCCTGTCAATGAAATCTATATCAGCCAAGCGAGTTTGTGGGAGCTTACTATCAAAATCAGCATCGGTAAGTTGTCTTTGTCTATTTCTGTGTCGGAGTTAGAAAATTTTCTGATTAACCACGACTTTCAAATTCTAGACACTAAGTTCCTCCATTACGATAAATTGCAAAATCTTCCTTTTTACCATCAAGATCCTTTCGATCGCTTAATTATTTCTCAAGCCCAAGCAGAAGATTACACTATCATTACACATGACGAGAGGTTCAAACAGTATGATGTAAACTTGTTGTAATATCAAATTATCAAAATGAACTTGAAACATGAGAAAACTAAAATATTACGTTGCTTGCACGGTTGACGGGTTTATTGGTCGCGAAGATGGCTCATTTGATTGTTTTCCTATGTCAGGAGAGCATTTCGCTGATTTGTTCGATTCCTTTCCTGAAACTTTTCCGGCTGACTTTTAGGAAGCACGAGGCATTCGTGCAGAGAACAAGCAGTGTGATGCTGTTTTGATGGGAGGGAAAACCTATGAGGTAGGGCTAAATGTTGGTGTAACTAATCCTTATCCCAGCTTGAAGCAGTATGTTTTTTCGCGCACTATGGAAGCCAGTCCCGATGAGAATATTCAGCTTGTTTCGGACAATCCTGTCGCATTGGTTCAGGAATTGAAAAAAGAAACTGGTAAAGACATCTGGCTCTGCGGTGGTGGTGCTTTAGCGGTAACTCTTTTTTCTGAGATTTACGAGATGATTGTCAAGTTGAATCCGCTAGTTATCGGAGCGGGAATTCATCTTTTTTCTGGTGCAATTGAGCCGACCAATTTGGAACTTGCCGATCGCAAAATCTATAGCAACGGTTTCATGTTGCTTCACTATCGAGTGAAGCACTAGCAATCAGGACTTTATTCGTGGGAATTGCTGCAGGCAAAAAACGAGTGAAGTCCTTACTACAAAATGATTTTTTTAGGAATTACACAAACGCTGAATTTTTAAGGGTGGTTGGCAGAGCGGTGATGCACCCGGCTTTTAACCGGTACGAGATAGGTTCAACTCCTATATCACCCATTTTTAAAGACAGAAGGTAAACTGTTGTGCATTTAAATAGTATGTTTTGGGCGGGTTCGGGGGCCGATCCCACAAGAGTTTTAAGAGATAGAATTGTATAAATTAAATGCGCGACAGCTTAAAATGTACAAGGTTAAATATACGATAGCCTTTTCTGCTTGATCGAAAGTAACTAAACGAATGATATCATCAGTAGCTTACAGGCTCTTGGCTGGGTTCGATCGCCCTTACATTAAATCTCGCTCCAGGCGATCGGCACAAATTTATACAAAAACACTTGAATTTTCAGAACAGTTGTGTTATAGTAGCCTAGATGCGGGAGTATAGCTCAGTTGGTTAGAGCAGGTGACTCTTAATCTCAAGGTCGAAGGTTCAAGTCCTTCTACTCCCATCCCAAATCCTGAACCTGAATTTATCGAAACTCACGAGTGCAGTCAACTGCTGTAGCGGTTGGATGAGTGTGAGTGTTTGCGTTGTCGGATTTTTAATGCCGATCGACCGATCGGCTCATCCGATCGATAAAAGTGCGATCGCCCAAGCTATTTTTAAACTGAATAACCACAGGAAATGGTGATTAGCTATGATGGCAAATCTCTCGGGGCGCTGCTATGCGGGCGATCGCGATTTAGATGCGATCGCCCATTTAATCAATACTTGCGAAGAAGTCGATCGGCTCGATGAAGGCACTTCCATCTTGGAATTACAACAAGAATTTAAGCAATTGTCCCTAGATGTAGGCCGCGATATCCGCCTTTGGGAAGATGCGGAAGGAAAATTAATCGGTTTTGCTCAGTTGTCGGTTTCTGAGCCTGGGGAAGTAATTGACGGTTGGCTGTGGTTTCGCGTCCACCCCGACGCGCGCGGCGGCGATGTGGAAGCAGCCGCGATCGCCTGGAGTGAAGTGCGGATGCGCGAAGTGTCTGCAATGCGGGGCGCGCGCGTGAAGCTGCGAACCTACGCGCGCGCTGAGGATTGCGATCGCATTTCTGTGCTGGCAAGTGGCGGTTTTAAGGTCGATCGCTATTTTTGTCGAATGGCGCGATCGCTCTCTGAACCGATCCCAGAACCGCATTTCCCCGGAGGTTTCGCGCTGCGTCAGTTCCCCGGCGAACAGGAAGCGGCAGCTTGGGTAGAAATGTTCAACCAGTCGTTTATCGATCACTGGAATCATCACGATTTAACGGTGGATAAATATAAGCACGAGTTAGCTAAACCCGATTACAGAAATGATTTAGACTTGATTGCTGTTGCTGATGACGGCACATTTGTCAGTTTTTGTTACTGTGAAATTAGTGTGCAAGAGTGCGATCGTACCGGGCGCAATGAAGGCTGGATTGCTTGTCTCGGCACTCGGCGCGGCTTCCGCAAAATGGGATTGGGACGAGCTATGTTGCTGGCTGGTTTGCATCGACTCAAAGCTGCCGGTGTGGCTACTGCTATTCTCGGCGTCGATGCTGAAAATTCATCAGGTGCATTGCGTCTTTACGAGTCTGCTGGCTTCCACAATATTCGCGACAGTATTTCCTATGTTAAGGATATTTAATCGATATCAAGATTGAAGAGGCCGAGCCTCTGGGTATGCGTTACTAGGCAGAGCCTAGTAACGAGATAATTTGTAGGGATAGTGCCCCCGTGGCTACCCCGGATTGTAGGCGTAGTGTCCCGTGCCTACACCGCAGTTGACCTTTCCAAGCGGGTTTCAGCCAAAAACCAAAAAACTTTTCGCGACCTCTTGACATTTCTGTATTATGTATGTAGTATAAAAGTAAGGAAAGCACAGGACAGACAAAAACCTCTCTTTTCCGTACCGCTTCTGAACCTTGAAAACTGAATAGAGCTCGAAATTCCAAGGAACATCAATTTGAAAGTCTTATAACAGAGACTGAATTGTCATGTTGTTACTTTACACCAAACTGTTCGGTTACAAACTGACTCTCTCCGAGCCAGAGATTGTACAGGATCAGTCTAATTTCAACCAATTTAATGCGGATGCAGAACAGACAACTTCAGCTCGATTTCACTCAACTAAAAAGGATCAGGAAATCCGCAAAATCCAACAAGCTTATCATTTAGAACGGCGCTTCTTTTAGTAAAGATTATCAGATTTCGTGAATCTTTACCGATACTGGCAATTTGTTAAGTCTCACAAAAGCCAAAGTCGAGAGCAGATAAGCTACCAATCCCAAATCCCAAATCGCTCTAGGAGGTATCGGTAATGGTTCACATTCGTTTTGAAGGACGTTCCTATGACTTGGCAGAAAACCAACTGGGCATCGCAGCAGGAATGAGCGACAAGGCTATTAAGGAACGTCTGGCCAATCATTTTGATGTCAAGGGATCTCGCTTCGAGTCTTACGTTATTGATCGCCGTCCCAGTGGGGATTTAATTGTCCGCCCAGAAGCCGTTTACGGCTAGAAATTCACTTAAAGCACGTATTAGACAGCGCACCCCAACTAAAGAAGCTTACAAACTGGAAACGTTCGACTTAAAATCGAATAGTAGGTTCAATTCCTACCTGCCGAGAGGCTAAATAAAAGCTTCTCTGACTTGTGCGCTGCCTTTTATAGCTGAATTTTTTATATCTATCCGGCGCTGAAAAGTTCCACTTCGCGCCCCAACAAAGGAAGCTTACATACTAGCTCATTGGTAGAGCAATCCCCTCTTAAGGGACTGGTCGCGGGTTCAACTCCTGCGTATGTGCCAACGGCTTTCTTGACTTGCGCGAAGTGACTTTTTTATGCGCTATAAGCTCTGGTTGTTAATTCAGGATAATAATTAAGTAATCCTGTTAGTATTGAAGACTTGCATCCTCAAAAATAAATTGGGTATGAGCCATGAGAAAAAGACTGGCAATTTACCGATCGCCCAACGAGATAGACAGTCTGATTCATGCCTTCCAAGAATGCAACCTGTCGCGAAGTCAATGGACGCACGAAGCACATTTAACCGTTGGCCTTTGGTATCTGTGTTATGACTCGGAGCAAGAAGCGATAAATGCCATTCGCAATGGCATTAAACGTTACAACTCGGCTCAAGGAATTGAAACCACAAAAGATAGCGGGTATCACGAAACACTAACCCTGTTTTGGGTGCGAACTATTCGCCGATATCTCGCCGATGAAAGTCAAAATCGGTCGATCGTACATCTGGCTAACGGTTTGATTGCAAAATATGCCGATCGCACTTTACCATTTCGCTACTACACGCGCGATCGGTTGATGTCTTGGGAAGCTCGAATTAACTGGGTTGAACCAGACTTGAGAGCGAGCGAATTAGAAACAGTTTCCCTGAAATAGTTAATTTAAAATCGCAGTTTTTGCCGCGCCCCAATCGCGAGAGCTTACATACAGACCCTATTAGGTTTAGCCATAGGTTTACTAAAAAAAAGCTCCCCAAACTTGCGCGGTGATTTTTAAATTTCACTTGCTAGCGTGCAACAACGGCCAACCACCGATTTTGAATACTTCTCAAATCCAAAATCCAAAATCGAATAGGAAGGTAACACCAATGAATATGAATACAGCAGAGCGCGATTCGCGTTTGGAAATGCTCAACAGTCTGCTCACAACTCCGCACCGTCAATTAGAAAAAGTAGCAGAAATTCACAAGTTAATTATCGAATTAGACCCAATATTTTACGGTCATTTAGCAGTGTGGTATCAACGTCACGGCGACGTGCGCGATCACAAGGAAGTTTTTGCCGGAAATTTGCTGACTTCGGCGCTGACGGAACACCGAGATGCCGGTTTTATGATGCTGCAAGAGTTCCCTCCCTACGAGGTTTCGCGGATTGTGGACTTTATGAAGCGGCACCAGAATAAGGTGCCCCGCAGCGCGCGCACTGCTGTCACTCGCTATCTGAAATCGCGGGAAAAGAATGCACAGTTTTTCGATCGCGCGGCCATCCGCAACCGCAAGGCGATGAAGCATTTGTACGCAACGCTGCACGTCAAGCCGAGCGATCGCGCTAATGCTATCCTGTTTAAAGACAATCCGCCGGAAGACTCTCTGGCATTCGTTTTGAAGCAGTTAGCAAAGGCGGCGACACCTGCGGAACAGGCGAATTTGATTGTTGAGTACAAGATTCCGTATACGATCGCAGTTGGTGCGATCAAACAGCTAACGCCAACGGTTTTGGCCGCGCTGATTAACTCGATGTCGCCGCAGGAAGTTATCAACAATTTGAAATCGATTCAGTCGCGGGGCGCGATGGATCACGCGGAAGTCAAGCAGTTGATTGACTCGAAGCTGGATGAAGCGGCAAAGTGCGATCGGGTTTCTGCTTACAAAGCGAGTGTTGCGGGCGCGGGCGCGAACTTCGACACAGCAACGGCGGCGAAGCTGGAAGCGGTGACAAACGAACAGGTGAAGAAGCGCGGCAAGATTGCGAAAGCAACTGGTTTGTTGATTGACAAGTCGGGAAGTATGGAAAGTGCGCTCGAAGTCGGCAAGCGTCTCGCTGCCTTGATTTCCGGCATTTCCGACGCTGCACTGTTCGTTTATGCCTTTGACACGATGCCGTACCCAGTGCAAGCAAACGGCAGCGAATTGACAGACTGGGAACGCGCTTTCAAGCACATTCGCGCTGGCGGCGGCACAAGTTGCGGTTGCGCGGTGGAAGCAATGCGAATTAAAAAGCAGGTTGTCGATCAATTCATTATCGTAACAGATGAAGGCGAAAACTCTTCACCTTACTTCGTGGATGCTTACCCGAATTACTGCCACCGTTTGGGGGTAATTCCTGATGTTCTGATTGTGCGAGTTGGTGATTGGTGCGAAGATGTTGAGAAGCACTTAAAGGACAAACAAGTATCGGTGGAAACCTTTACGTTTGCGGGTGATTACTACTCATTACCGAATTTAGTGCCGATGTTGAGCCGTCCTTCGCGGCTGGAATTGTTGATGGAAATTCTGGACACGTCGCTGCCTGTGAGGGATGATAAGTGATATAATTGGACATGGCTCGTCAGTTAAGCTGGCGGGCTGTGCTCGCAAAGTTAGTGGGAGTTAGAATTGTATGTCAACTGAGATTACATACACTGACGCTGAAGCAAATTTAGAAAATCTCTGCGATCGCGCTGTGGAAACTGGCGAAGTAATAGTTATTAATAGGCCTAACGGTAAAAATGCGGTTTTGATTTCTGAGGCAGAATTAGAAAGTTTGCTAGAAACCCTTTATTTGCTGAGGTCGTCTGCCAATGCAACTCGTTTGTTGACAGCATTAAAGAGAGCTAAAGCAAGAGTTGTTCAACCTCAGACGCTCGATGAAATTTGCAAAAAATTTGGGATTAATGAAGAGGATAATAGTGAAAATGAGGTAGCGCTCACCAGTTAAATCATTGATGACAGAATCACAATCTTCTACTATACTCTAAACTTGGCAGGAGCAGTTGGTGACTTCAATATTAATCAAAGATTTAGCAACCGAATTAGAGCTTTTCACCGAAGATCCCGTGGAAAGATTTATTACCAGCGGGGTAAGTTGGCAACAGTATGAACAACTACTGACTCAACTCGGAGATAGTCCTTGGTATCGGGTTACTTATTTAGATGAAGTGCTGGAAATTATGGCCCCAAGTCGCCGTCACGATCGAGATAAAACCAGTATTGGGATGCTGCTAGAAGCGTACTTTCAAGAAACACGGACTCGGTTTTGGGGATTGGGTTCAACTACCTTCCGCATTCAAGCAAAAAAGGGCGGTACAGAACCGGATGAGTGCTATTGTATCGGTACAGAAAAAGAATTTCCTGATTTAGCGATCGAGGTTGTACTCAGCAGTGGCGGCCTGGACAAGTTAGCAGTTTACAAAAAGCTCGGCATCAGAGAGGTTTGGTTCTGGAAAAATCGTCGCTTTGAGGTTTATCATCTTCGGGGAGAGGAATATGAAAAAATGCAGCAAAGCGAGTTGTTGCCGAATTTGGATTTATCAGTGATTGCGGAGTATGTACAACGGCCTGACCCCCTTGAGGCGGTGTTGGAGTTTCGGGAAAGAGTTAGAGAAAATTTAAGGGGAAGTTGAGATTTAATATTGCGACTTACTCCCAAACATCTCCCTCAATATCCTCAAGCGACAACTTTTTACCTATTTAAAATTCTTCTCTAGTTTGAGCGATAATTTCTTGTAATTCTGGATTGGCTATGGATGACACTAACTGGGAATCCGCACCAGCCAAAGCCGCGCGCAACTTTTCCGCAGTCAGTGCAGGATATTTCTCTAACACCTGCTGTTGAGTCCATCCCGCAGCAAAGAGCCCCAGCAAGAATTCTACAGATAATCGAGTTTCTGGCGCTGCTGGTTGACTTGTTGAAGCTTTGGGGTTTGGATGAATGAGCTTTCGCCAGTCCATTGTTTTACTTAAACGATTTGGGAAGATTCCGCCGATTATACTGCATTTGGGCACAGTACAAACACGGATCTCGTTGACTGATTGTGTAACATGATACGGCAGGTAATACCATTTTAGATTTTTGATTTTAGATTGGGAATCACTGATAACAGCCAGGGTTTGGAGGTTGGCGACACTGGCATTTTTTTGAGTTGGTGTCATTTCTCGATTTTGCGATTAAATTGTTATTACGATCGCAGTACAGCACTTTCTTATAGACTAGAGTAATGGAATAGCGACGGGGCGAGCGACCTTTTTGCTTCAGTCCGTTTCTATACCAAACTGCGTTAGCGAAGCCCGCCCCTACGGGGGCTACGCCAACGAAGAGGATCGCGCTAAATCTCAAGGAACTGTGTAACCCACTGTGCAACGAACTGTGCAACCCACAATACAACTACTTTAACTTCTTAAAACTATGGGAAAAAAGTCGAAAGCCAAAAAATCCCAGGTCAAAAAATCCCGTTTGCTCTGCCAGCGACTCCAAGAAGCTCTCGATCGAGGCAGCAAAGTTTGGATTAAAACAAATAATAGCAGTTTCGGCGGCATCCCGATTAATTTGTTCGGGGAGTTTGTGGAACTTTTGGTGATAGTTCCCCCTAACGAACAGGCGGAAAATATCGATGCTTACGGACAAGTTACGTGGCTGATTCGACTCTCTGATATTATTGCACTCGCTTACCCTACTGAATATTGGTCTAAAGATAGATTAGAAAGTTTGCTGCCACCCGATGCCGTTACTTCGGAAGTAGGAGATTAACTGCGTAGGGTGTGCATTCCGTACCCTAATTTTAGCTGAGTTGTATTTGGTATGGTGTGCAATGCACACCATACATTTACTATTTTTTAAGCTGTTTTAGCAGCCAACATATACACCTCTTCCAGCAATTTTTATCAGTTTAATTAGTTGTTACAAGCTGAAAGCTGGACTTTACAGTTGCCACCATCTAGTTCGCTACAACCGGCGAGAGCTTGAGCTTCTGCTGCGGCTTTATCCTCACCCCAGCCCGCACCTGCTCCTCCTTTGCCTACTGCGATCGCTCCACAATTATTACTATTAGATGTCAGGGGTTCGCAGTCGTTCGCACCTCCGCTTTGTTCATTGCAGACGGCTACTGCTGCGTTTAGTGCTTCTTTTTCGGTCGCATGATCCCAACTAATACCAGTGGCGTCAGAAGTGGGAGAATAAGCAGTAGCTCCATAGCTGTCCTGAGCTTTAGCTACCTGGACTGAGCCAAAAAGAGGAAGTGTCAAAGCTGTGACTACAACCAACTTAGAAAAAAGCTTTTGCAGCATATTTACTTAAGATATTTACAAGGTTAACTTGCGAGGTTCGCTCAATATTAGATTAGGAGATTAACTCCTGTCAATAGTGTTGACGAATCTTTATAATTTCTTAAATTAAAAGTGTCTTCGGTAACAAAAAGTAAGATGATGGAGGTCAATTTAGTGGCAGATATCCGCCAAATTCTCAGCACACTCGCTGCCCAAGAAGGGCAGCTAGTCGATACCGAATTCCTGGCTCCCTGCGTGCGCGGGGGAAGCGTGCGGATAAAGGTTAGCTCAATGGTTTATACTTTTAAACCGCAGCCGCGCAACTTTGAAGGATGGGCTATTTTTCGTCCGATTAATGAGGAAATTGCTGCGGTAATTCAGGAACCGAGTTTGCCGCAAGTGGCCGAGTATTTGCAACTCCTCCTCCCCGTTCGCTTGCACTTGGCTTGCCTGCTGCAAGGGCAAACGTGGCTGGCTTATCCTGTTAACGAATCTGATGCTAAACACCGCACTGGTGTTGCGAAACCAGTACCAGTGCATTTAGTAACAGAAGGTTCGCAGTTTGAGCCGATTGTTGGGCGGTGGGACGGTCATTGTTTGTGGTTTGAAGAAATTGACAGGCGCGCCGATCCGCTGCCCTCTGAGAAGTTAAAAGCAGCTTTAAAACAGTTGATTTTGCCTCAAGAAGTTCGCTTTAAAGGGATGACGCCGGAAATGCGAACTGTTTACGAATTGGTGTTCCGAAATATTAAAGATTTCGATCCGAAAGTGCTGGATCAACAGCGCTTGCAGCGGGCGCTAAAAATGGGCGGCGGTGAATTGCGGGATTTTTGCGATCGCAAACATTATTGGCTGGTTGAATGGACTAGCGGGACTGGAGAACATCACACTTCTGCGATCGCCAAAAATGACTTGACAGTTATGAGTGCTGGCATTTGTCTCAGCGGATTGGACAAAGACTTCGACTTGCATTCATTGGTTGGAGTGGTTGAAAATCGATAATTCTTGATTACCATGAGTATATTTTTTCACGAACAACTTTACAGAAGTCCCGGAGTGATGTCGCAGATCAAAAATTTCCCGGTAACGGTGTGCGGGGCGGGCGCTTTGGGTGCGAATATTACAGAAAGTTTGGCGCGATCGGGTTTTTGTCAGTTAAAAGTCATCGATCGCGATCGCATCGAAGAACGCAACCTTTCCACTCAACCCTATTATCGATCGGACATCGGCGCATTCAAAGCCAAAATTTTCGCCAACAACCTCTACCGCGCTTTGGGAGTCAGCATTGACGCGCACTCAAAAGAATTGACACCCGCAAATGCCGATCGGCTGCTGGCCAACAGCGCCACAGTCATCGATACTTTTGATAACAGTGTCGCGCGGCAAGCAGTCAAGGATTACTGTGCGAGTGCCTCCCTTCCGTGCGTGCACGTCGGATTAGCTGCGGATTACTCCGAAATAATTTGGAACGAACACTATCGGGTTCCTTCAGCGACGAATGATGACGTTTGCGATTACCCACTGGCGCGAAACTTGGTAATCCTGACAGTTGCAGTTGCCTGCGAAGTTATTGTTACCTTTGCTGCTACCAAAGAGCAACAAAATTTAACTTGCACGATCGGAGATTTTGCAGTAAAGCCACTTATATTGTAGAATGTCGGTTGACTGTTGCCAGAAACCCGGTCAATCAAGACTGGATGCCCCCATCCTATAAACCCGGTTTCTCACCCTCAAACAATCGTCCAACTTGCAAAAAACGCTTGAAAAATTAACAGGGAAAGTATGGCCGGATCACAGACTTTTTATTATTTACTAGCAGTTCTCGCCCTATTAGTTTTGACGGGCACAAGTAGAGCAAACTATGCAGCGGGTTCCGCAGTTTGCCACACGAATGATTGCCATCGACCAGCAGTGAGACACCATAAAAGGATTTTACAATGCGGCTCGAAAGGGCACGATGTGAAGAAACTGCAAAAGTTGTTGAACGCGCGGGGCTTGTCCCCACACCCGATCGTAATTGATGGCGTTTTCGGTCCGACAACCGAAAATGCAGTGAAAAGATTTCAGCGGCAAGCTCATATTCCTGTAGACGGAGTTGTGGGAGGCAAAACTTGGGACAGACTGTTTGCTAGTTTGTAACTTTAAGCACCGGACAATAAAGGTTCCTAAGTCATCATTGCTAATCATTAATCGCTGCGGTTTGTAGTTGGACAGATAGCGCATTTTGTGCAACTACAGACACAGAAGCTTTAATCAACAATCAATCGCATACTAGATTGCTAATGAATGAAGTTTTAGATTTTTGGTTTGGTCGATCGCACTCTCCTGAGTTTGGCAAAGTCCACAAGAAATGGTTTGAAAAAGATGCGGATTTTGATGCAGAAGTTCGTTAGCGAAGCCCTCGAAGAGGATCGCGCTTTCTCCCGCAATACGAACTAGCCGCCTCCGGTCAACTCGACTCCTGGCACGATTCCCCCGACAACTGCCTAGCATTAATTCTAGTGCTGGATCAATTTCCGCGTAATATGTTTCGCGGAACGCCCCAAGCATTCGCCACAGACAGCAAAGCTTTAGCCACCGCCGAATATGCTGTTAATAATAACTTCGATCGCGAATTGCTGACTGTACAAAAATTATTTGTTTATCTGCCTTTTCAACACAGCGAAAACTTAGAAAACCAGCAAAAATCTGTCGAACTATTTAGCCAACTCAGCGGCGAACCTGACAGCGATTCATTCATGGAATACGCGATGCAGCATTTGGAAATAATCCAGCGTTTTGGGAGATTTCCCCACCGCAATGAAATTCTCGGACGCGAAACAACCCCCGAAGAAGCGGAATTTCTCAAACAACCTGGTTCGGGATTTTAAAGCGCGATCGCAAAATCTCGATCGTTCTGATATATTCGAGGTTGTAGAGGCGGTTTGAGCGCGCAATCACAACCAACAGCAGACCATCTCTCTACAAAACCCGCCCCAACCCAGCGAATCTCAAATTGAATAGTGAAATTAGAAAAGAAGATAAATTCTTGATTCAACAAAAAGTATACGAGGGTGAAGAATTTATCGATCGCCCAATCGTCAGCGGCGATACTGCACCCGATAAATCCGGTTATTCGCTTCCTCAGTAAACAGCAAACTCCCGTCAGGTAAAACCAGCAAACCAACCGGCCTCCCCCAAGTTTTAGGGCCCGACGGATCTGTGAGAAAACCAGTCAGAAAATCCTCATAATAACCTTGAGGGCGTCCGTTCGCCGCATTAAAAGGTACAAACACGATTTTATAACCAGTTCCAGCGTTCCGGTTCCAACTGCCGCGAAACGCCACAAACGCCCCGTTCAGGAATCTTTTGGGAAACGTTTTGCCGTCGTAAAATTGAAGCCCCAAAGCCGCCGAATGCGCCTGAAACAAAACGTCCGGCATTAATGTTTTAGCCGCTAAATCAGGTCGATCGCTATTGCCATTTCTGGAGTGGCGCGGGTCGAGCAAATTCGGCTTAAAATAAGCGTAAGGCCAGCCGTAAAACTCGCCTTGACGAATTCTTGTGAAGTAATCCGGCACCAAATCATCTCCCAAACCGTCGCGTTCGTTGACTGTTGCGTAGAGTTGGTTGGTTGTTGGGTGAAAATCCAATCCCACCGGGTTTCGCAAACCGGAAGCAAAAATTTGCTTGTTCTGGCCGTCCAAATTCATCACTTGAACAGAGGCCCTCGGCAGCGGTTCGACATCGGCATTAGATTGCGATCCAACTGATACGAAAAGCTTGCTCTTGTCGGGGGAAACGACAACATTTCGCGTCCAGTGTTGGTTGTAGCCACCGCCCGGTAAATCGGCAATTTTTTGACCAGTACCAGTTAATTGTTCCTGCCCTTTTGTGTAGGAAAATCGGCGGACTTCATCGGTATTTCCGAGGAAAAAATAGCGATCGGCAAAAGCCATGCCAAAGGGAATATTTAACCCGTTTTGGGTACTTGCAAAAGTCTTGCGAACCTCAGCAACCCCGTCGCGGTTGGCATCCCGCAATAGTGTAATCCGATTCTGCCGGGTTTCTGTTACCAAAACATCGCCTGTCGGCGTCAAAGCCAGCCATCGGGGAGCGTCTAAATTGTCAGCAAAAACGTTGACGACAAAGCCAGGAGGCACTCGCAGCACTGGCGATGCGGGAATCGGTATTACTTGAGGAGGTTTTGAGGCGCTTTCGCTGGCTCCTGGCTGCGGCAAAGAAGTTGCAACAATGCGGATTGGCTGCGGCGACAGCGGTTTGGTCGGTACAATTTGATTTGTGCCAACATTTGTCAGCGGTGCACGGGAGGGAATTTGCGACAGGGGGCCGTTGCCGCCAACAGCAGGGGCGATCGCATCTGTAGCTCGATCGCACGCAATCACGGGCAACAGCAGAATTAGCAGCAAGAAACGCAGGTAATACATAGCAGCGATTTCTCAACAATTGCTGGACAATTCTATTATTCTAACTGCTATTAAACAGCGAAGCCACCGCGCACGCGGTGGCTTAATTCCCCTTACTCATACCAGTTGCAAAAAAAAATGCAACTGTAGGCCCGTGATCCAAACCTTGAGCTTCATCAGTCAGTCGATTTTAGATTTTAGATTTTAGATTTTAGATTTTAGATTGAAGAAAGCGACCCCACGAATGAATCCGCGGGTCCGGAACCAAATTGCTTGATTGTCATTGCCAATCTTCAATCGAAAATCGCAAATCGAAAATCGAAAATGGTAGAACCTAGCTCTACCAAAGTCCTCTAACAGGAGCCGGACGGGGAGCCGGAGCCGGAATCGGACGGGGAGCCGGAATCGGAGCAGGAGCCGAACGCGGTACAGGAGCCGGACGCGGTGGCGGTTCTGGAGCCGGACGCGGTGCCGGTGCTGGGGTTGCGGGACGAGCAACCGTTGTGGCTACCACCTTATAATCGGGGATCACCGCGATATTTTGTATCTGAGATCCGGCAACTGTGGCTCTGACTTTCATTCCCGGTACTAAGCCAATAATTCTCAGGACGCATCTTTGAATCCTGAGAGTCCTGTACGGCGCGTTTTCTTCGCGAATAGTTACTACGTCGCCGACAATACTTTTGACAAAACCGACAATGGTTCGAGAGTTGGCTGTTGTGGTGGTCTGCGTTTGGGCTATTTGAGTTGCAGGGTTAGCCATCGCAGGATGTACTGAGACCGCCGAAATTAGCACCGACAGTGTTGCACCTGTCAATAATTTGATGTTCTGAAGACGCATTGAAACCTCACATTAACTGCTATTCAGGGTCGGGTTTGCTTCCGCTGCGCGAAAGTCCCAACCTCTATACCTAATCCAGTTTAATCCCCAGAGTAGGAAATTTATGACAATCTCAAAAAAAGATTATCGAACAAGTATTGAAAGACTAAATTTTACATCATAAGTTCCCGATTTACAACAAGTTCAGCGGTTTGCATCTCTAGAGTGTTGCCGTGATATATTGAGTTTATTCGATCGACCGTAGCAGTTTTTTTCCGCCAACCTAACTGTTGCTGGGGGCAACTCTACCCAAAGACAGATTGTGCTTGCCGGATACAGCAGCGCCATAGTTTGAATACTCGATCCTCAGTCGGCCATGGCTAAAAAATCCAATTAGTCGGAGGTAAAATTTAATCATTTTCTGGCAAGATTTACGCATAAACCGATTTTTCTCACGACATTCTAGTGCGTAACTTTACTGAGCCACTTATAAAAACCTTGTTTTTTTCGTAGTATTATTGTCTAAGCTTTGCGTTGAGTTACAAGTTATCAGTGGTGAAATTTCAACTAAAAACGCTGCAGCGCAGTTGCCGTCAAAAAGCCATCTCAAAATTTTTATAATCGGGTGCGGTTGGCGGATAATTAGATAGGAACTTTGTAGGAACTGCTGGTGAGGATTTTAGCGAACAAAACAATGGTGAACAGCAAATTTTTGTTTAACAAGTTAATTGTACTGAGCTTGAGTGCAGCGGCGCTGTCGGTCGGCATACCGCAGCAGGCGACTGCCCAAGTGGTGGCTAATTCAAGTAATAATGCGATCGCAGCACAGCAGCCCACATCCGAGACAAAATTGCCGAATCTCCCAGCCCCAGAACTGCCGCCTTTGGGAGAACCATTTCGGTATATTCCCCAGGAACCAACGCCTGCGGTAAATCCTATGGAGGAAGTGCGTTTAGTGCTGAAATTGCGAGAACGTCGCGTCTATGTTTACCGACAAAATAAGGTGCAAGCCAGTTTTCCGGTTGCTGTGGGAAAAGGCGGGTGGGAAACTCCTACAGGCAATTTTAAAGTTATTCAAATGATCAAAGATCCAGTTTGGCAAAATCCTTGGACAGGAGAACTTATTCCTGCTGGGCCAGACAATCCTTTAGGGAGTAGGTGGATGGGGTTTTGGACGGATGGCAAGAATGTGATTGGTTTTCATGGTACTCCGAATCCCGAGTCGATCGGGGGGGCGGCTTCTCACGGCTGCGTCAGAATGTTTGATAAAGACGCCCAGGCTTTATTTGAGAAAGTCGCAGTTGGCACACCGGTGATAGTTGAGCATTGATTATTGCCAGGTTGAAGGGCAAAGAAACCGGGTTTTTTCACAAAATCAACCAGAAATCCAGTCGATTTTCCCAATAAACCCGGTTTCTCACCCCCGTGCGGGCAATGAATGCAACCTTAAATAGATTGCTGATATTTTTCCAGCAACTCCGGGATGTAATCGTAGCCATCAACACCGATCGCCGGAATGATATTCGCGCGACTTTTAGCCAAAGATTGTTTAAAAGATTCCGCCCCCATTTGACCCCGCAAAATTGTCAACAAACCAGCCGATTGACGCCACTCAATCGCTCCAATTTGCTCCAAAGTATACATCCCCAAGCTACCCGCAAATATCGCTTTTTCTAGTGAGTTGATTCTGTAATAAGCTTGAGCCAAGTAAGCCAAATTCAGACCTTGCAAATATAAATCCCCTGAGAATTGAGCCGCTTGCCAACCTTTGAGCAAATATTCGATCGCAGCTTCAGCATTTTCCAGGGCAATTTTAGCAATACCGAGACTGCTGGAACAAAAAGCTTGACTTTGGCGATCGCCCAATTTTTCCGATAGCAACAAACCTTGTTCTAAATAACCGATCGCACTCTCGTAAACCTCCGGTTCCACCTCCTCCAACTGCCGCGCTTGAAACACTTCACTGTAACCCAAATTAGCCAGAGCATTTGCCTCCCCTTGTCGCTCTCCCGCTTGTCGTGCCATAATTAAAGCCCGCTGGCTGTAATTAATCGCTTCCTGATAATTTTTTTGAGCAACATAGTTGCGGCTGATGTGATTGAGATTGGCAACTTCGCAAGCTTTGTCTCCTTCGGTACGGGCAATTTCCAGCGCTTGCTTGTGCAGCAAGATCGATCGCTCGTAGGCCCCAGCCGCCTGCATCGAATAACCCAAAAGCGTCAGAATCCGAGCTTTCGCTTGAGTGCCTTCCACTCGCCGCAGCGGTTCGTCTAAATAATCCAAAGTATGTCGCAGGGCTTTACCATCAAACGAAGCAAAAATTCCCCCGTAAAGGGGAAAGTATTCCCGCTGAGAAAAAGCCCGCAAAATTTGCAAAGTTACTTGAAAACAAGCATTGGCTAACTGCTCGCCACTCTTGGTAGAATTATTAAATCCACTCGCTAGCTGACTCCAAATGACCGCAAAAGTAATGTAAGTAGAAATTGAAGCTTTTGTTGACACTTTGGAATCATAAACTTGCTTATCAAACCATGCCGCCAACGCCCGCTGCAAGCACTGCAAGATAATCGCTAATTCCACCAATATGCCTAAATCTAAATTCGATTGCTTGGCTGCGAATTGAACTACCGATTCACCGAGCGCAATAGTATTCAAAAGAGCTTGGGGAAAGGGACTGTTAACTTTTTTTGCCCAAAAAGCCCAAGGCCCATTTTGTTCCGGACTACCGGCAAATCCTAGCTGCTGCGGCTGATAAATCCAGCCCACAAGTTCCGGTTCCAAACGCTGCCAAGATTCTAAACCTTTAGCGATGCCGGCGGTTATTTGCTGCAAATCTTGTTCGGTTTCAGGATTGGCAGTTTGCAGCATTTGTTGGTGCAGAGATTTTGCCAATTGCTGCAATTGAGCGAGAGTCAGCGGATGTTCTTTATTCGGATCGATTACTTGCAATAATGCCAGGAGGCGGGCGTTAGATTCGGCAGTAACAATTTGTTGGATTGAGGATGCAATTGCGCGATCGACGCGGTTATCTTTCTGCCAGCGTTCCCATTCTCCTTGGATAGTTTTGAGAGCTCTGAGGGTGCGATTTGCCTTTGCTTGTTTGATTTCGTCTTTTTCATTTCTGAGTTGATTTTCAGTGGCATCGAGGCGTTCACCGAAACAGCGTTCAAAGATTTCGCCCGTACCAGTGCTAATGTCTTGCACCAGCATTTGATAAACTTGTTCTTTGGAGCGAATTTGACCTTTGAGGGTGATTTCGACAATTTTGTCGATTAGGGCTAGGTAGCGATCGCGCAATGAAGTAGATTCAGGCATAAGTTATTTTTAGTTAATAAATTTTTATCGACAGCGCTTGCAGCTTGCACCATTTCATGCTGCTATTTAATTTTACAACTCCTCTGGATTAATGCCCATTGCTCTGAGGCGATCGGCTAATCGATTTGCTCGCTGACTTTCTGATTCAGCTCGCTGACTTTCTAATTCAGCTCGCTGACTTTCTAATTCGGCTCGCTGACTTTCTAATTCGGCTCGCTGCCTTTCAAACTCCTCTGGAGTCAGAACCCAATCGCCACTAGCATTGTACCAGCGCAGCCACCACCTCGAACAACCTTGATAACAACCTTCCCACAAACCTATACCTAATTCTAATTCCGGTATCCAGAAGCGCGACTCGGTTAAAACTTGTTCGCGGTAACGATTACCAATCAAGCAAAATATTCTCAGTTGATTGTTGTACCGACTAAAAACAAAGTAGTAAGGAATCTGCAAAATCTGTTCGTAAACTCGCCACTTAGTAGGTGGTTTATTTGGTGTTTCTTCTGTAATTCCTAAATCCTCATCTTCAGTTCCCGGTGACAGCAGTTCTACTACTACCAGAGGACTGACATTTTCTTGCCACATCACGTAGCTGAGGCGCAATTCATCACCTCGATAAAATCTCGGAGCCCCCAAGACGACAAACCAATCAGGTCTTTTGTACCAATTGAGATGGTTAGAATCGTAGTAGAGATTGAGGTCTGTCGCTATAAATATTTGTTCTGGCGGATGATTGGCGGGGCGGCAGGTTAGACGCAGCAGTTCGGGTTGAAAGTCGTGGAATTCGTCAGGCAAACCGGGTTCCTCCGGGTCTTCACTGGGTAAATCATACATCGTAGGGAGGACTTTTGTTTGGGAATGCTGCGAATCCGGTACGTACATCGTCATAAGATTACCCAGGCGAGACGGCTTGAGGAGATTGAAGCGGTACGGCAATTGTAATATTATAGCGCGATGTGATTTCTTGCGGCAGAAATTCGGTATCTTTTGCACCTGGGATTTTATCGAGATAGCAATTTTTTACTGCTAACAGAAAGCCTTAGATTGCCACTGGTGAATTTTGGGAGTCTGCCACATTCAAAAAAAATTCCCATTTACTCTAATCTTGACCGTTGATATCTAGCCAATATAGGGCAGCTAAATACTCCGCTAGCGGATCTAAAGCAAAGTTAAGTGGGGCATAAATTACAGCTTTTGTGTGGATAATTATGAGTTTTTATTCTAGATAGTTGAGCCGTAATTCGGCCTTTTCTTCACCCAGAAAACTTCTCGCATTTTGACAGTTGGTAACTGCGGGGCGATAGGTTGGTTTCAGGCATTTCCAGGCTAGGATTTTAGCATCTTTGTGGACGGGTGAATCGCTGAATTTATTCCCGGCTACACTTCTGTCGTCGGCTATTTCGGTTTTAAAGTTTCGTAGATTTTTCGCCACCACAGCCTGGGAGTGGCAGAGGTTCCGAAGAGGAAAAATAAGTAAATTCCCCAGATGTAAGGATTTGTGGGAATTGATTGGATGAATGGGCGATTGCTTTGTGCAGCTTTGAGAGGATTGATGTATATGCGGAGATTTGCGATCGTTGTTTGTGAAAAATTAGCTTTAGGTTCATCCAAAATTTTTAAGGCTGATTCTAGGTTTGCTCCAGCCTGATTTAACTCCGGTGAAGTTAGCGTTTTTGCTTTTTTTTAAAGGTGAAAAGCAATACTTAGCAAGACAGGGGTCGCAGGGCTACGCACATTTGCATCGGAGTGTTGAAGCAGCGGAACTAGCTGCGGCACAACAATTTTAGCTTCTGCACCCATACTTCCCAAAGCAGAGGCTGCACTACTACGCACATTTGCATCGGAGTCTTTCTGCAAGACAATTAGCTGCGGCACAACAGTTTTAGCTTCTGCACCCATACTTCCCAAAAAAGCAGAGGCTGCACTACTACGCACCTTTGCATTGGAGTCTTTCTGCAAGACAATTAGCTGCGACAGTGCAGTTTAAGCTTTTGCACGGATTTTATTCAAAGCAGACGCTGCACTACTACGCACATTTACATGGGAGTCTTTAAGCAGGGAAATTAGCTGTGACTGTGCAGTTTTAGCTTCTGCACCGAAACTTCCCACAGCAGAGGCTGCACTACTACGCACAGTTACATCTGAGTCTTGAAGCAGGGGAATTAGCTGTGGCAGTGCAGTTTTAACTTCTGCACGCATCCTTGCCAAAGCATAGTCTGCACGGCTACGCACCTTTGCATCGGAGTCTTGAAGCAAGAGAATTAGCTGTGGCACAACAGTTTTAGCTTCTGCACCCATAGTTCCCAAAGCATTGGCTGCACGGCTACGCACAGTTGCATCGGAGTCTTTCAGCAACAGAATTAGCTGCGGCACAGCAGTTTTAGCTTCTGCACCCATCCTTCCCAAAGCATAGTCTGCACGGCTACGCACAGTTGCATCGGAGTCTTTCAGCAACAGAATTAGCTGCGGCAGTGTAGTTTTAGCTTCTGCACTAACCGACACATCTGAGTCTTTCAAGGTTTTGATAAGGGCAGGAATAGCAGGGAGACCGATTTGTCTCCGAGCCTCAGCAGCACCCTGGCGGACTGACAAATTCTGAGCCTGCAAAGCTTCCATCAAATCGGGATTCGCTGGTTCACCTATTTTTCCTAACAGCTTAATAGCTGCATCAAGTTCCGTTTCATAGTTACTCTTTAACTTCTCTGTGAGGGAGGGAATCTCTTTGGGATTAGCTGTGGGTTCGTCCCCAATTCCAGCCGCAGCATTGCGAGTCAACAGCAAAGCGGATGTGAAAGATAGAAACGAGAGGGCTATTACGGCAACTAATCTTTGTCGGTAGTGCTTCGTCATGGGCCAGAATCCTTGTGTTTGATGAGCCGTCTCAGCCATTTGAATAATTGTGTATACATTCTCATCAAACTGTTTCAGGACTCCGGGCGATCTAAATTTGTGCTTGTCCGTGGTGAAATCGATCGCCCTAAATACTGCTTAAAAAGCTGCACTTTAAGAACATTCCGCAGTCTAAGGCATAATTAGATATCTTATATTCGTTCTATGATGTGTTTATGATTTCCGATCCCCTTACCCTCTCAACAAGCAATCCTGTTTTAGCAGCCAAAGGATTAACTCGTCGTTTTGGTGGTTTAATTGCTGTAAACAACGTATCTTTTACAGTTGAAAAACACGAAATTTTTGGATTAATCGGCCCTAACGGCGCGGGCAAGACAACTCTATTTAATGTAATGACTGGACTGATACCTGCTTCTAGCGGAAACCTGATTTATCAAAACGAAAATATTTCTAAACTGCGACCTTATCAAATTGCCAATAAAGGTATTGCCAGAACTTTTCAAAATATTCGCTTGTTTGGGGAACTTTCTGCTTTGGAAAATGTGGCGATCGCCCGACACATCCACAGTCGATCGGGCAATCCAGTTTTATCACTGCTAGCGGGCATATTTGCGTTGCCAGCGTCTAACGCAATGGAGCGCCAAACCCAGCGGAAAGCCTTAGAATTGTTGGATTTAGTCGGATTGGGCGATCGCGCGGGCGAACAAGCCAAAAACTTGCCCTACGGCGACCAGAGGCGCTTAGAAATTGCCCGTGCTTTAGCCCTAGAACCGCAAATATTGCTGTTAGATGAACCAGCAGCGGGGATGAATCCCAATGAAAAGCACAAATTAAGCGAATTTATCCGAGAAGTGCGCCAACAATTCAATTTAACTGTAATATTGATCGAGCATCATGTACCGCTAGTTATGGGATTGTGCGATCGAATTGCCGTCTTGCATTTCGGTCAGCTTATTGCTTTGGGAGAACCTGCTGTTGTGAGGAATGACCCGGCGGTAATTGAGGCTTATTTGGGAGATGAAACGTAGAAAGTGTAAATGTTTCCCTGCTCGGGCGAGGAACGACTAAAATTAATAGTTAGCCTTAAATGAATCTTCCAGTCCTCTTAAGAGGACTTCAGCTATGAGCCAGGGGTTTCAACCCCGGGCGGACTGCTGGAAGAGAGACAGTTTTGTTATCAAGAATTAAGTCACACAAAATGCAACATAGCCCACCCAAAACCACTCAAAACATCCTCTTAGAACTCAAGAATCTTTGTGTGAATTACGCAGGCATTCAAGCCCTGCGAAATATTAATTTAACCGTCAATGCGGGGGAGGTTGTCAGTCTCATCGGCGCTAATGGTGCGGGCAAAAGTACCACACTCAGGGCTATTTCCAAAATAGTTAATATACACCAAGGACAAATTATTTATACCGGGCGCGACATTAGCCGCCGCCAAGCTCACGAAGTTGTGAAATTGGGAATCGCCCACAGTCCAGAAGGGCGGCGGGTTTTGGCGCAGCAAACGGTGTTAACTAACTTGGAATTGGGGGCCTATATTCGATCGGACTCGGCGGCCGTAAAAGCCGATTTAGAGCGCCAATTTGAGATATTTCCACGCTTAGCAGAAAGGCGCCGCCAGCTAGCAGGAACCCTCAGCGGTGGGGAACAGCAAATGCTGGCGATCGCCCGTGCGCTGATGTCGCGCCCGAAACTGCTATTATTAGACGAACCCAGTTTAGGCTTAGCACCCGCGATCGTCAAAGAAATTTTTGTAATTATTCAAAACCTCCGCTCCACAGGCGTTACAATCCTGTTAGTGGAGCAAAACGCCAATTTAGCACTGCAAATTGCCGATCGGGGTTACGTGCTAGAGGCTGGTAATATTACTCTCACAGGTATTGGAACGGATTTGCTAAACGACGAGCGAGTCAGGAGCGCATATTTAGGTTGACTTGGTTAATTTTTGGAATCTTGACCGCTTTCTTTGAAGCCGTCAAAGACGTTTTTGGCAAACAAAACCTCAAAAAAAGTGACGAATATGTCGTCGCTTGGTCTCTCTCCTTTTTTTCAGTCATCTGTTTGCTTCCCTGGGTATTATATACAGGAATTCCGCCATTAAACTCTCAATTTTGGCTCGCCCTATTAATCGGAGGTAGCATCAACGCTGTCACAGCCCTCCTCTACATCAAAGCCATCAAACTATCAGATTTATCCCTGACACTACCGATGGTAGCTTTGACACCATTATTCATGTTGGTAACTTCACCGTTAATTGTCGGTGAATATCCCAAATTTTTTGATTATATTGGCATTTTACTAATCGTAGCCGGCTCTTATTTATTAAATATCAAAGAGAAATCTAAAGGATATTTAGCCCCATTCAAAGCACTGCTGGATGAACCAGGACCCAAGTTGATGTTAATCGTCGCAGTACTATGGAGTATTGCCGCAAATTTTGACAAAATAGGAGTTACAAATTCCCACCCTATTTTTTGGGTATTCTCTTTGTTTGGTACCATGAGTGTTTTGCTACTGCCAGTTTTATTGCACAAAACCCCAAATCCAGGGCGACAAATTTTCAAACAATTACCAATGCTAGCGGGTATGGGGTTTATCAATGCTATTGGAATAATTTTTCAAATGCAAGCTTTGACATTAGCTTTCGTAGTGCAAGTGATCGCGATTAAGCGTACTAGCGTGTTAATGGGTGTATTGTTCGGTCATTTCCTTTTTAAGGAAAAAGATATTCAACAAAGATTCTTAGGGGCCGGGATTATGATTTTGGGAGTTTTATTTATCAGTTTATAGGTTGAGATTTCGGAGACTTTGACGCTGGTTCTCTCCCCGAATATAGGGGCGGTGCCCCCGTGATCGCCTTCTCTCGGTTGGGTGGGGAGGTCTGGGTTGGAAACACGCCCTCGCCTCTATTGATGTATAAGTCATGTTATACTCAAGGCGATCGCACTTTCTCTCACTATTTATTAAAATAAAAAAAATTAATGCACAAAATCGCCGCCACACCCGGAGGTTGGAACCCTCAATCAGAAGGAGTAATTTTTATACAGCAAACCCCAGCACCAATAGTATTTATTAGTGCTGCTGACACCGACATTCAAACTCTCGCAGCCGCTGCATCCAAAATGCCGGCAGCATTCCCCAAAGTGCGCGCAGTAAACCTGCTTCAGTTGCAGCAACAACTAACAATTGATACTTATGCCGAGGAAGTTTTAGAACGCGCCGAGGTCATAATCTTAAGACTTTTAGGAGGGCGTTCTTATTGGTCTTACGGGTTAGAAATTCTGCGGGAAACTGTGCAGAAAACTAAGGCATCACTGATTGTAATGCCGGGAGAAGACAGTCCCGATCCAGATTTAATCAGCCATTCAAATGTATCGCTATCAGCAGTCAATAAACTGTGGCGCTACTTTACAGAAGGCGGAGTCCAAAACTTTGTTAACGCCCTCAAATTTGCCGCCGATACTTGCCTGAAAACTGCTTACAATCCACCCCTACCTCAAACAGTCTCCCGCGTCGGAATTTACGATTGGAAAAAGCCAATTGACTCATCGTCATATTGCGGACACGGAGACATTACTTCTAAATCTAAAGTCGGAATTTTATTTTATCGCGCTCATTATTTATCAGGAAACTTAGCACCAATTGAGGCGCTTTGTCAAGCTCTATCTGAGCGAAACTTAGTACCAGTTCCCGTCTTTGTGTCTTCTCTGCGGGAACCTGATTTGCAAATTGAATTGCTGGAGTATTTTCAACCTAAAGAATCCGAACCAATTCAATTATTGCTCAACACCACAAGCTTTGCAGTCTCCGGTTTCAACAGTCAAGAACCCGAACAAAACAGCTTAAAATCCTTAGACGTTCCCGTATTGCAAGCAATCTTCAGCGGTGGCGGTTTGGAACAGTGGGCAACGGAACTTCAGGGACTTTCGCCCCGCGATGTGGCGATGAATGTAGCATTGCCGGAAGTAGACGGAAAAATCATTACTAGGGCTGTTTCTTTTAAAGCCGTACAGACTTGGAACAGCGAATTAGAAACAGATGTAGTGGGTTATGTCGCTGCGGGCGATCGCATTCAATTTGTAGCAGATTTAACCGCGAATTGGGTGAAGATGAAACAAACCCCAACCGCCAACAGACGCATCGCCATAATTCTAGCAAATTACCCCACTCGCAACGCCCGCTTAGCCAACGGCGTCGGCTTAGATACGCCCGCTAGCTGTGTCGAAATCCTCAAAGCTATGCAGCAAGCTGGCTATCAAATTGAAAGCATCCCCGCTAGCGGCAACGAGTTAATTGAACTTTTGACTTCGGGCGTAACAAATGACCCGGAAGGATGCGAATTGCGGCCTGTTCATCAATCTTTGGATTTGGCAGAATATGAAGAATATTTTGCTAGTTTGCCGCAGGAAGTGCAAGATGGGATTTGTAAAAGATGGGGGCTTCCCGGAAGCTATGCACAAGATTTTATAAGTAACAATACGTCTTTTCCGATTCCGGGGATTCAGTTCGGTAATGTATTTGTAGGAATACAACCCTCGCGGGGATATGAACTTGACCCCGCATTAAATTATCACGCCCCCGACTTAGAACCCACTCACAATTATCTAGCTTACTATTATTGGTTGCGAGAAAAGTTGGGAATTGACGCTATAATTCATGCTGGAAAACACGGCAATTTAGAATGGCTTCCCGGTAAAAGTATAGCATTGTCTAACAAATGTTATCCAGAAGTGGCATTAGGCGCGATGCCGAATTTTTATCCCTTCATTGTCAACGATCCGGGGGAAGGTTCCCAAGCAAAAAGACGATCGCAAGCTGTGATTATCGACCACCTGACACCGCCGATGACTCGCGCAGAACTCTACGGGCCTTTGCAGCAGTTGGAAACCTTAATCGACGAGTATTGCGAAGCCCAAAGTTTAGATCCGTCCAGATTGCCCATGATTCGCGATCGCATTCTCGCCCTCACAAACAAAGAAAACTTAGATAAAGACTTAGGAATACAACTAAATAAATCGGAATTTACAGAATTTATCACCCGCACAGACGGCTATCTTTGCGAACTCAAAGAATCCCAAATCCGCGACGGATTGCACATTTTCGGGCAGTGTCCCGAAGGTAGACAGTTGAGAGATTTGATAATTGCGATCGCCCGCCATCCCACCAACGGGCGATCGGGCTTAACCCGCGCCCTAGCAGAAGACTCAGGCTACGATTTAGACCCCTTAACCTGCGATCCAACGTCGATAATTCAGCACCGCACAGCAGGCGATTTAGTAGAAGAACTCGAAGAAAAAGCCGCTGAATTAGTAGATAATTTAATAGAAAACATCCGCGTTCATCCGCGTACATTTGCGGTTAAAAATTTCCAAATAGGACAAGCAACTCAACAAGAATTATACTGGATAAATAACTATCTTTTACCTTCACTCCTCCAAACAGACCAAGAAATTACCAACCTTTTGCGCGGACTAGATGGCCGGCACATACCAAGCGGCGCATCCGGCGCGCCCACTCGCGGCAGACCAGATGTATTGCCCACAGGTCGAAATTTTTACTCAGTAGATATCCGCGCCATTCCCACAGAAACGGCCTGGAGAGTTGGCAGAGTTGCTGCTGAAACTTTAATCGAAAGATACACCCAAGAAAACGGCGAATATCCGAAAACTTTGGGTTTGTCAGTGTGGGGAACATCCACCATGCGGACGGGGGGAGACGATATCGCCGAAGCCTTGGCGCTGATAGGAGTTCAACCAGTTTGGGATGGCCCTTCGCGCCGGGTTGTAGATTTTGAAATCTTGCCAGTTTCTGTTTTAGGGAGGCCGCGCGTTGATGTTACTTTGCGAATTTCTGGCTTTTTCCGCGATGCTTTTTTTAATTTAATTGATTTGTTTGATAGTGCGGTAAAAGCTGTGGCAGATTTAGAGGAATCGGCAGAAGACAACCCTTTAGCAGCACAAGTTCAAGCAGAGATTCAGTATTGGGAATCGACAGGTTTGAGTCAGGAAGAGGCGCAAGGGCGATCGCAATTTCGAGTGTTTGGCTCAAAACCAGGTGCTTACGGCGCAGGACTTCAAGGCATAATTGAAGCTCAAAACTGGACAGATGACAGCGATTTAGCAAAAGCTTACATTAATTGGAGCAGTTACGCCTATACCTCCTCTAGTTCCTCAAATTTGCCGGGAGATGTAGCAGGAGTTAAACAGAGTGAATGGGGATGTTCTGCACCCGAAGCATTTGAAAAACGCCTGGGCCAAATGCAAATAGTTCTCCAAAACCAAGACAACCGTGAACACGACATCCTCGACTCCGACGATTATTATCAATTCCAAGGCGGAATGACGGCCGCAATTCGCAATTTGCAAGGCAAAAATCCTGAAACCTATTTCGGAGATAACTCGATTCCTGAAAATCCGAAAGTGCGGCAACTGAGAGAAGAAATTGCGCGGGTTTATCGCAGTAGGGCTGTGAATCCCAAATGGATAGAAGGTGCGATGCGACATGGTTATAAAGGTGCTTTTGAAATTGCAGCAACTGTTGATTTTTTGTTTGCTTACGATGCAACGGCAAATTGTGTAGAGGATTTTATGTATGAAGGAATCGCAGAGGCTTACATTTTTGATGAGAAAGTGCAAGCATTTATTCAAGAAAACAATCCTTGGGCACTGCGAGATATGGCGGAAAGATTACTAGAAGCTCGTCAGCGGGGGTTGTGGGATAGTGCTAACCAGGATACATTGGATAAATTGAGGTCGATCGCCCTGCAAGCCGAAGCAGTCATCGAATCCCATACATAAATACTCAATTAACGTCACGATCGCGGCGGCAGACGAATGGGCAGTTTGCGGTAATATCTAGTAATATTTTGCCCCCGGTGAAAGCTGTATGATTCGCCGCTACATTGATAGCCTCAGTACCAGCATCTTAAAACGTACCTGCGCGGCTGCAGCCGTGCTCGCGCTAACAGTCGGATCTTCCCCCCCCAAGCCGCCCAACACCGCAGCGGCATCGGGTTCGAGCCAATCAGCCGTCTTAGCGCAGTTCCCAACGTCTCTGTTAGCTAGAAACGCCAACCAAACCAAAAAATCCCTCAGCGTTTCTTCATGCACCCAAAACGATGGCTTCACGGAGGCAGTTAACTTTGCCACCCAAGCTTCTAATTTGGCTCAATCAGCCAATTCAAAACAAGACTGGGACGAAGTAGCCGCCCTGTGGGTGCAAGCCGTCGCTTGGATGCAAGCCGTTCCCCCAGGCAGTCCCAAACGGGCGTTTGCTGAGAAAAAAGTAATCGAGTACATGAAAAACCTCGTTTATTCCCAACAGCAAGCGGGCGCAACCCGATCGCAAGCCAGTACAGTCAGCTTCAGCAGCGATTTGCTCGACGAAAAGTTAGAACTGTACTTATCCTACGTTGCTGCTGTCGGCCCGCCAGACGTTTTGATCGTCGGCAGTTCCCGGGCATTGCAGGGCGTAGATCCCCAACAGCTAAAACAATCTTTGGCCGAAAGGGGCAGTCCGGGCTTAAAAGTATTTAACTTTTCAGTCAACGGCGCAACTGCACAAGTAGTTGACTTTCAACTGCGGCGGCTTTTGAAGCCGGATCATTTGCCTCAAATGATTGTCTGGGCGGATGGTGTGCGCGGATTTAACAGCGGCCGGGACGATCGCACTTTTAATTCGATCGTGGATTCTGAAGGCAGCCAACTTTTAGCCGCAGGCGTTCGCCCCGAACTGCCGTCGGATGAACCGAATGTGATTCCGCTGTGTTACAGATTCCCGCAGCCCTGCGCTAACAACACTTTCCGCAGAGCACAGGCATCGGTCGATCGACCTTTAAGCGGGCAAGACGCGCACTCCACAATCAAATTCCTGTCTCGTGGAACGGGCATCTTGCCCGTTGCCTCAAATGCAGCAAGATATGATTTAAAACCGATCGCAGCGGATGCAGCAACCCAAAAAGCACAATTGATTCCAGTTTCCCGGCGGACAAGAGTAGCCATCAGACAAGTCAGCGAATTGGCAGATTCGATCGACTCCAACGGATTCATGGCTATGTCGGACACTTACAATCCCAACACTTATTATCGAGAACGCGCTTACGTTTCAGGCCAGTACGATCGCGACTACGAAGACTTCAACCTCGGAGGCAAACAAGCAACAGCTTTTAATTCCGTTGTAGCATTTACCAAAGCTCGCAAAATACCCCTGATTTTCGTCAATTTGCCCCTCACCGACGACTACTTAGACGGGACTCGCCTGTGGGCAGAACAGCAGTTTCGGCAGCGAATGCAGCAACTCTCGCAGCAAAAAGGTTTCGCTTTCCGCGACTTGTCGCAGCGGTGGCCTGGTCGCAACGACTATTTTTTTGACCCCAGCCACCTCAACCGCTTTGGGGCGATCGCCGTTTCTCGCCTACTCGCGGCCGATTCCAGCATTATCTGGCCGCGGCCCAAATCCAGGCGCAGCGACGGGTGAAGGAAGAAGGAAGAAGGAAGAAGGAAGAAGGAAGAAGGAAGAAGGAAGAAGGAAGAAGGAAGAAGGAAGAAGGAAGATGTGGAAATGCAGTCATAATATTTCTTATTCCCGGCTTTCTCCTTACCAGGCAGATCCTGGTAATGCAGATCCACAGGCTCTGCCTCGCAATGCTCAAAAATAGTTTAAAATCTAACCTGATGTCCAAAACGAATTTGTGCGATCGAACATTTTAAGATACTTCACTCAGCCTAAAATCTAACAATCAAAAATCCAAAATCGATAGATTGTGAACTCATTCTAAAATCTAACAATCGAAAATCCAAAATCTAAAATCTAAAATCGATAGGTTGTGCAACTAAAACAAGTAATTATCGCCCACAAAGCCAGAGATACCCTCAGCCAGCGTTGGGCAGAACAGTGTGCCCGCCAATTAGAAAGTCGCGGGTGTCACGTTTTAATGGGGCCGAGTGGCCCGAAAGATAACCCGTATCCCGTGTTTTTAGCTTCTAGTAACAACCCAATTGATTTAGCGGTAGTGCTCGGCGGCGACGGTACGGCCCTAGCTGCCGCGCGGAATTTGGCTGCTGACGGCATCCCGATTTTGGCAGCGAATGTGGGCGGACATCTGGGTTTTTTAAGCGAGTCTTTTGAGGATTTCCAAAATACTGAGGATATTTGGGACAGACTTTCGGAAGACAGGTATGCCGTACAGAAGCGGATGATGTTGCAGGCGGCGATTTTTGAGGGAAACAGAACTAATCTTGAACCGGAAAGCGATCGCTTTTTGGCACTCAATGAAATGTGTGTCAAACCTGCTTCAGCCGATCGAATGCCGAGCTGTATTCTAGAAATGGAAGTTGACGGCGAAGTAGTCGATCAATATCAAGGCGATGGTTTAATTGTGGCAACTCCGACAGGTTCGACTTGCTACACCGCATCTGCCAACGGGCCGATTATTCACCCCGGCATGGATGCGATCGCAGTTACTCCGATTTGCCCTTTGAGTTTATCCAGTCGGGCGATCGTCCTGCCGCCCGGTTCAGTCGTCAGCATTTGGCCTTTAGCAGATTACGAACTCAGTACCAAACTCTGGACAGACGGCGTTTTGGGGACGGCTATTTGGCCGGGACAGCGCGTAGACGTGCGGAGGGCAGACTGCGAAGCCAAGTTTATCATTTTGCGCGAAAACTATTCTTATTACGGCACTTTGAGGGAAAAACTTCACTGGGCAGGAGCGAGAATTCGGTACAGCAACAATCACCGCAATTAATCCGAATCATCCACCATGAAACTGCATTAATCCGTGGGGCCCGTAAGCGTGAAAAAACCAACAATCATACAAAAACGGCCCTCAGCCAACGCATAATCTCTGTACTTTGTTAAGATCGCTCAATATCTTGACAAACAGCCTGATCTATGCAGATTTTCCACAAATCACCCCGACCTTTCAACCCTCAAGATACATATCCCTGTCCCGTGTGCCGCACCGGTCAAATTTCCACCATGCCGATGATGGACGCCCTAGCTTGCAACTTCTGCCAGCACATTTATACCGCAAGCGTTCAAAGACAATCGCTCCAAATGGCCGATCGCCAACCGCCCGTAACTTGGCACTGGAACGGCAAAAAGTGGATAGGATCCCACCTCGAAGGCGTAGAATTCGGATGGCCCTACTTGGCAGTCGCTCTTGGTCTAATTTTCCTTCCCACTACTTTGCTGGGACTTTCAGCTTACTATTTTCCCCCGGTTCCCGGCAGCCGGTTGTCGTGGCTGCCCGCCACTTGGGCAGGCTTAGCTTTTTTGTCCCATTTAGGCATTGTGCTGTGGTTGGTAGGTGAATTTTATCAATTCCCGCTGCTCACTTACTTGAGAGCTTGGGGACGCAGGATTCGCCGGCGCTAAGGCTTGGGGCAAAAAACTGCTGGTAAACAGGTTATCAAAAACTTGGGTCTAAAACCCCACTTGATGGGGGACAACCAACTTGAAAATCTGTGCAGGCGATCGTTTAAACTGAGATCTTGCACCATTCTCAATTAGCCCTTGCATTTTGTGCCAAAATGTGAAACAAAGGGCGTATAAACAATTAGGTAGGTCAATGTTAACCATCGCCCGCCGTGGTCGATCGCCCGCCGTGGCAGATCTTTAAAGATCTCAAATGGGTTCTATACAAACGAAGGTCTACCTCCTGCGGCTGCAATTCGCTATATATTATTGGGATTAGCGTGAAAATCCCTGTGGTGAGGAAGCCGATGATGGGTGCAGATTATTCAGTGGTGATACCGATTTTTAATGAAGAAGAAACTCTTGGGGAGTTATGGAAACGATTGCACAACGTTCTGGGGCAATTAGAAGGGTCTAGCGAGGTCATCTTTATCAACGATGGCAGCAAAGATTCTTCCCTAGAAATTTTAATCGAGCTGCACCAAAAATATCCGGAAATTAAGATAATAAATTTATCGCGAAACTTTGGTCATCAGTGTGCTTTATCGGCAGGAATTGACCAGGCAAACGGCAACGCAGTTGTCCTGATGGATGGAGATTTACAAGACTCTCCGGAAGCCATTTTAAACTTTGTAGAAAAATGGCAAGAAGGATACGATGTGGTCTATGCCATTAGGCAAAAAAGAAAGGAAAAATGGCTGAAACGATGGGCTTTTAAGGTATTTTATTGGAGTCAAAATAGGTTATCGGGAATTCCAGTTGCTTTAGATGCGGGCATTTTTTCCTTAATGGATCTAAAAGTGATTTTGGCGCTTCGCAGTATGCCAGAACGCAATAAATATATCAGCGGTTTAAGAGCGTTTGCCGGGTTTAAACAAACAGGAATTGTGGTCGAACGGGGACCGCGATATAAAGGTGAACCAAGAGTGACGTTGTTGAAGTTAATCAAGCTTGCTTTTGATGGAATATTTTCATTTTCCACCATTCCATTGAGAATTTCGATTTTCTTGGGCTTGACTTTTGCGAGCGCATCTTTTATCATTGGCCTCGTTGGACTGTATTATAAGTTTGTTTTGCGGCAAGAGTTGCTATCTTGGGATCACGGTTTAACGACCACTTTCTTTTTAGGTGGCATTCAGTTGGTGTCTTTAGGCATCATCGGTGAATACATCGGTCGGATTTATGATGAGGTCAAACAACGTCCTTACTACATAATCAGAGAAAAAATTGGGTTTGAAGAATAAAGTAATTATAACTTACCCATGAAACTTTCAAACTGGCGTGCAAATATTTGGCAAATTCTCGCGTTTGGGCTGGCAATTATTCCCGCTGGTTTGACGGGAATTCTAATTTTAAAATACAGCGTTAACGTTCCCAATTGGGATGAATGGTTTATGGCTGAGATGTTTGAGAAAATCTCTGCCGGGTCTTTGACGTTTCAAGACTTAATTTCTCAGCATAACGAAAGTCGGAAATTATTTCCCCGAATTTTGTTTATCGGGTTAGCTTACCTCACAGGTTGGGATGTCAGATATCAGATGTTGGTGTCGTTTATCCTTGCCTGTTTTATCTCGTTCAGTCTGTACCGTTTAAGTCGGCTGACCGTTGGGGGAAGTTCGACCAAATTGATTTTACTCGCTTTTCTGGCGAATTTACTTATCTTTTCACCCAGTCAGCAAGAAAATTGGTTGTGGGGGATTCAAGTTGTTGTTTTCGTGCCGATTACTTGTATCGTTGCGTGTATTTTAGTCGCTTACTCAAATTTAAGTCTCAGAACTCAGGTTTTAATTGGCATTATTTTATCAACCGTGGCGACTTTTTCCTATGCGAATGGGCTGCTATGCTGGGTAATCGTTTTTCCAGTGTTTGCCCTCGCTAAGTTCCAAAATTGGAAAGATTTAATGAGGGAGAAATGGTTAATTGGCGCGGGGCTAGTTGGATTTGTTTCTAATGTAGTTGTTTACTTTTATAACTACAACAAGCCACCTGCTACTCCTAGCTTTGCAGAGGGAGTTTTGCATCCAGTGAAAGCACTGAACTACTTTTTCGCGTTCTTGGGTGCGCCGTTGGCTGGAGGTAGCTTAACCATGGCCACAATTGTGGGTATAATTTTAGTTGGAATTTTGATAATTTGTTGTGTTTATATAGGAAAATTTAGAGAGCAAAAAAATCTCATCAATCGTACATTAGGTTGGTTAGCGATCGCCGGATATACCATTATCAGCGCTGCGATTACAGCCTCCGGTCGCGTTGGGTTTGGTGTAAAACAATCTCTCTCTTCTAGATATGCAACGTTTGCGGTTTATTTAGCGATTCCTCTGATTTACTTAATAACCATTGTTTGGGAGGACGCCGCAGCGAGAGGACTTTTAACGCGGCATAATCTAATGTTAAACCGAGTGCTGTCATCGGTGCTAACCCTCTTTATATTGTTGCATGGAATCGCGATTGACTATGGCATCGGGCAGATGGGCGAAAGCCAGGTTGGTCGTAACCGAGGAAAAACTTGTTTAACGTTCGTCAACGTCGTGAATACAGATAATTGCTTGATATGGCTGTGGAACGATCCCGAGAAACCAGAACAAGCTAAAATATTGAACATTATCAAAGCAAGAGCAAACATCTTGAACCGCATGGGATTTTTACAGCCTAAATTAGCAACCAGTAACAAAATAGAAGTGATTAAAGGCCAGAGAGTAGCGAAATTAGATTATGGCTGGTTGGATAGCATGGCACCTGTGGGTAAAGATATGTACGCGGTGAAAGGATGGGCTATTTTGCCGGAAAAAGTCAAGCCAGCAGATGGAGTAATTTTGACCTACGAAAATCAACACGGCGAATCAATTATATTTGCGATCGCTTCGGTGGAATTCAAAAGAAGAGATATTGCTAAAGTGTTAGGAAACGAAGCCTACTCCAAGTCAGGTTGGGAAAAAGTTATCTTGGCTAATCAAATTCCCCCAAAAGCGGGAAAAATAAAAGCTTGGGCCTTAGATGCCGATACGGGGAAAGCCTTCAAGTTAAAAGGTAATTTTACATTAATTCAGTAAGCAGAGACAACCAACAACCCTTCCCCGTTTTGGTTGAAACTGCATCACTCTCTTTCCTTGGGGCAATTGGATGTCGATCGCCCGTGGCTGAGTCGATCGCCCGTGGCTGAGTCAATCTCATACCAGTTTTCTAAAGATCCGATAGAGATCGAGGACGACAAGACATTGTAAATATCCACGTTTTCCTGTTGCAAAAGTCTGTCATAACTTTAAAAAAGTGGTATCACATGAAGGGCCATCGTCAAAATATCTCAAATGGGTTCTATAATTGACCTGGGCTGTCCGCGTATCCCAACGCGAAATCTTCGATTTGGCGGGAGGACTTCTAGCCGCCCAGACCCCCAACAGTTAAACAGTCAGATGCAGACGCATTGCGATTTGTGAGGAGACGAATGAACATACTTGGAATCTCGGCGTACTATCACGACAGCGCCGCAGCCTTAATTCGCGACGGAGAAATTATAGCGGCAGCGCAGGAAGAAAGATTTTCCCGCAAAAAACACGACGCCAGATTTCCCAAGAATGCGATCGCTTATTGCCTGAAAGAAGCAAACATAGATTTGCGGGAACTCGATCGAATAGTCTTTTACGACAAACCTTTAGTCAAATTCGAGCGCCTTCTCGAAACCTATTTAGCCTACGCGCCCCAAGGTTTTCGCTCTTTCCTAACAGCCATGCCGATATGGCTCAAAGAAAAGCTTTACCTCAAAACCATGCTCAAAAGAGATCTCGCAGAAATAGGAAACTGCAAAACGAATAAACTGCCATCTCTGCTATTTACCGAACACCACCAATCCCACGCAGCATCGGCATTTTTCCCCAGCCCGTTTCAAAAAGCAGCCGTTTTGTGCCTCGACGGCGTGGGCGAGTGGGCAACAACCTCGGTTTGGTTGGGAGACGGGAACGAACTTACACCTCAGTGGGAAATCGATTTTCCCCACTCCTTGGGTTTGCTTTATTCAGCTTTCACCTACTACACCGGCTTCAAAGTCAACTCTGGTGAATACAAACTCATGGGTTTAGCTCCCTACGGCGAACCCAAGTATGTAGACAAAATTCTCAACTATTTAATCGACCTCAAAGATGACGGAACTTTCCGTTTGAACATGGATTATTTCAACTATACTGTTGGCTTAACCATGACCAACAAGAAGTTTGACGAACTGTTTGAAGGGCCGCCGCGTCAAGCTGAAGGAAAATTGACTCAGCGGGAAATGGACATTGCCGCTTCCATTCAAGTTGTTACCGAAGAAGTGGTTTTGCGGCTTTGCAGAACAGTTAAAAAAGAATTGGATGTCGATTATCTTTGTCTTGCCGGCGGCGTTGCTCTCAACTGCGTTGCTAACGGCCGAATTTTGCGGGAAGGTATTTTCAAAGATATTTGGATTCAGCCGGCGGCGGGAGACGCGGGCGGTGCTTTGGGCGCGGCTTTGGCGATTTGGTATCAGTATTGCGAACAAACTCGCATTGTTCCTGACGATCGACTCCTAGCAAACGATCTTAAAGAGCAGAGGACTTCCGCAATTACTACAAACGAGGAAGAGAGGACTTCCGTCGTTACTAAAAACCAAGCGATGGCAACTGTGGCGAAGTCTGTTGCTCATTTAACTTGTCACGACCAAATGCGGGGTTCTTATTTGGGGCCGAGGTTTACTGACGCAGAGATTCTCGAATATTTGGATGCTGTCCAAGCCAGCTATCACCGATTGGACGATGCCGAATTAATGCCACAGTTGGCGGAAATTTTGGAACAGGGAAATGTGGTGGGATGGTTCCAAGGGCGGATGGAATTTGGGCCGCGGGCTCTGGGCGGTCGATCGATCATTGGCGATCCCCGCAGTGCTAAAATGCAATCCGTGATGAACCTGAAAATTAAATATCGGGAATCATTTCGACCTTTTGCGCCGTCAATCTTAGCCGAACGAGTTGCGGATTATTTCGAGATTGACCATTCCAGCCCTTATATGCTATTAGTAGCACCTGTCAAAGCCAGTCTCCGCATTCCGATGACTCCCGAACAAGAGCAGTTGTTTGGCATTGAAAAGCTCAACATTCCGCGCTCAGAAATTCCGGCTGTCACCCACGTCGATTACTCGGCTCGCATCCAAACTGTTCACAAAGAAACCAATCCTCGGTACTATGACTTAATCAGCCATTTTGAAAAGCGATCGGGCTGTTCGATTGTCGTAAATACTTCTTTCAACGTGCGAGGCGAACCCATTGTTTGCACTCCCGAGGATGCTTACCGCTGTTTCATGCGAACCGAAATGGACTATCTGGTTTTGGAAAATTACTTGCTTCCCAAGTCCGAACAAATTCCTTGGAAACAAGATGATGCTTGGAAAAATGAATTTGAACTAGATTAGTTATTAATTAGTTGTTATTGGTTATTAGAAAAGTGCGAATAACCAATAACAACTAACTAATAGCAAATAACGAATAACCAATTCCCCATTCCCCATTTCTAATGAGCGACGAAATTAAAAAACTCGATAAAAAAGGCCTGCGCGATTTCGGGCTGCTAATTGGCGGGCTGATTGCAGTGCTGTTCGGGTTAGTACCTTTACTGAGGAAACATTCTATACCTTGGTTGCCCTTTTGGCTGCCTTGGGCAATCGGCGGAGTATTAATTGTGTTAGCATTAGTTGCGCCGAAATCGCTGAATCCTGTTTATCACGGGTGGATGCGCTTTGGACTTATCCTCCACAAAATCCAAACGCCGATCGTCCTAGGGATAGTTTTTTACCTGATAATTTGGCCGATGGGAGTGCTCAAAAACATTTTCGGCGAAGATACAATGCGGCGCAAACTCAATCCGAAAATGGATACTTACCGCATCCCAAGTAAAGCAAGAACAAAAATTAGTATGGAGCGTCCTTTCTAAGTGTTTGAATCAACATTAGACTTTATCAAAGATTTGTGGGCGTTTATGAGAGAACGCCAAAAGTATTGGCTGCTGCCGTTAATTGTGACTTTAGTTTTTTTGGGAGCTTTGATTGTATTGAGTCACGGTTCTGTGATTGCTCCGTTTATTTACACCTTATTTTGACAAAATGAGCAAGTTGAAAAATTTGGGTGCCAATTTGGGTTTGGCACTCAGCGGTTTATTGATGGGGGTGATAATTGGTGAAGTTGGATTGCGGGTGGCGGGGATTAAAGGCTATCCAAAAATAGGAGATTTTGGAGAGTCGGCACCGACTCGTTTCCACACTTCCGATCCGGATTTGGGCTGGAAGCTCAAACCGGGTGTGTCGGGGGATTGGAAAGAGGAAGGTGCGAGTTTTGTGCAGGTGAATAGCGAGGGTTTGCGCGATCGTGAACACACAAAAGCAAAACCTCCAAATACTTTGCGGGTGGCCGTTTTGGGGGATTCTTTCACCGAAGCAATTCACGTACCTGTCGAACAAACTTTCTGGTCTAAATTAGAACGAAAATTGGGAAATTGCGAGGCTGTAAAAGGGCGAAAAAATGTTGAGGTAATTAATTTCGGGGTGCAGGGTTACGGCACAGCTCAAGAATTAGTTATGCTGCGAAAAAAGGTGTGGGATTATAATCCAGATATTGTAGTGCTTGCCTTTTTTACGGGCAACGATATCATCAACAATTCGCCCAAATTGGAATATGACCTTTACCGACCATTTTTTGTGTATGATGCTAGCGGTAAGTTAGTACCAGATATGTCTTTTCGCAATCGGGCGCCGATCGAGCGCAACGAAAGAGCAGTTTCCTTTGTTGACAGGCTACCAACGTGGCTTGTCAACAATTCCCGGATTTTGCAGGTTGTGAAAAAAGCCGATATAGAGATGAAAAAGCGGCAGTTGTCTGAGGATTTTACGGCTTTGAGTACCAAAAATCTCAAGCCTCCAGAGGATGCAGTTTGGGAAAATGCTTGGAGGGTGACTGAGGGTTCGATCGTGACGCTGCGGAATGAAGTAGTGCAGAAAAATGCTGATTTCTTGCTGGTAGTTATTGGCGATCCGATCCAAGTCGATCGCGATCCGGCGAAGCGGAAAAAGTTTATGCAGGAAAACAATATTCAGAATTTGTTTTATCCTGACCGGAGGCTGGAAAAGTTGGGCAATCGCGAGGGTTTTCGCGTATTAACTTTAGCCGAACAGTTCCAAAGTTATGCTGAAAAATATCAAGTTTGCGCCCACGGTTTTGACAATTCTGTACCCTGCGGCGCCCACTGGAACGAACTCGGACACCGACTGGCTAGTATCAAAATCAGCCAAAATTTGTGCCAACAATTGAAGCAGTCTCAACTGCCACAGCGTTAACCGTAATTCGTCTAATTTTATGAAACATTCAACGGTAATAAAAAACGGCAAAAATCTGTTGATTTTAATCGCTGTTAATTTGGCGATAGCCTTTATTTGTCTGGAAGCTTTGTCGCTAGCTTTTTATTTTATCAACCAAAAGCAGTTTTTTTATACCCGAACAAAATCCCAAGAAAAAGTAGTAGAAGATATTGAAAGGATCGGCATTAGACTTGATGAATCTATCGTAGAAAGACTGCACCCATTTTTTGGATATGTACTCAAACAAGGTGCTTTCACCAATGAAAAATTAAAGTTAAAAGTCAACAAACACGGCTTTTTTTCACTCTACGAATATCCGTTTGTTAAAGCCAATAAAAATCAAGTTATTATCGGAGTTTTTGGCGGTTCAGTTGCGAATAACTTTGCAGTGGATGAATACGTAAGTCGCAGATTGTCTAACAAATTGAAGGCTTACCCCGAATTTGCAAACAAGGAAATTATTGTTTTAAATTTTGGCAATGGCGGCTACAAACAACCCCAACAATTATTAATTTTAAATTACTTTCTGGCTTTAGGTCAAGAATTAGATTTAGTCATTAATATTGACGGTTTTAACGAAGTAGCACTGTCAAATTTAAACAACCAAGCTCAAGTAGACATAGGAATGCCCAGCGTTCAGCACATACAGCCTCTGACGGGTTTAGCCAACAACAACTTGTCACCGGAAGCGATGAGTTCGATCGTGCAAATTAACGAAACCAAAAAACAGTTGAAAGCAGGTATCGACAAATTGCAAACTTGTCAACTTGCTTTGTGTCACGCTGTCACATCGCTACAGGTGAAACAATTACTCAACAATTACCAGCAAGCCGTTGTCAAGTACGATAGACAAGTCAAACCATCCAACCCAGACACGGCAAATAGCGCTATAGTATACATTCCCAAAGCTGACTTTGTTTTGCAGGATGCCGCTGCTTTTGACAAAATGGCATCGCTGTGGTACGAATCGTCGATCGGGATGAATCAAATTTTATCAAGTAGAAAGATTAAGTATTTTCACTTTATCCAGCCCAACCAGTATTATCCTACTAAGCGAGCGTTTACCGCAAAGGAAAAGGAAATCGCGATTAACAAAGAGAGTCCTTACCTTGAAGGGGTAAACAAAGGTTATCCGGTGCTGTTGTCAAAAGTGGATGATTTGCAAAAAGCTGGGGTTAATGTTTTTAGCGCAGTGAATATTTTAGACAATACAAAAGAGACGGTTTACAAAGATGCGTGCTGCCACTATAATTCAGTGGGAGAGGAAGTATTAGCAAACTATGTTTCCCGTTCGATTATTAAAGTAGTAAGAAAGTCGAAATAGATATTTATGAAAGATTTAAAGTTTCTCAAAACCTGGCAAGAAGTTTTAAAGGTCGCTCTAGTTAACTTAGTGCTTTTACTCATTTTCCTCGAACTTGGCTCCTTGGGATTGTATTTTGTCAAGCACAAGCAATTTTTCTATACTAGAGAAAAGACGCAAAATAAGTCGGATTTAGGAATTAATTTAGAAGGAGTGCGGCTGAACAAGTCTATTGTCGAAAGGTTTCATCCTTTTTTTGGGTTTATTCAACAACCCAGCGCTGATTTTCGGCCTGGTTTTAAAGTCAATAATTATGGGTTTATTTCTCCTTACGATTATCCTCTAAAAAAAACTAAAAAAAATCAGTTTTTTATAGGAGTTTTTGGCGGTTCTGTGGCTTCCGATTATGCAATATTTCAAGTTCAGAATCAAATTTTATCTAAATACCTCAAGCAGTTGCCCGGTTTAAAAGATAAAGAATTTGTAATTTTGTCTTTTGCAACGGGAGGCTACAAACAGCCGCAGCAATTATTAATTTTGAACTACTTTTTGGCTTTAGGTCAAGAGTTAGATATGGTCGTTAATATAGATGGTTTTAATGAAGTAGCACTTTCTAATTTAAACAATAAAAATCAAGTCGATTTGGCGATGCCAAGCATTCAGCATATTTTGCCGCTGGCTAACTTCGCGAATAATAGCCTTTCTACTAAGGCTATGGAAGCAACCCTCAGAATTCAAGAAAATAAAACTAGGATTAATCAGGCTTTGGAAAGTTTGCAACACTGCTCTTTAGCGGTGTGCGAGGCTTTAACTTCTGTTTACGTTCAAAATCTCGTTAATAACTATAAAACCGATGTCATTAAGTTTGAAAAAGAACGCACTAAACAACAAAAAGATGACACTGGTAGCGTTATTTATATCAATACTAATAAGTCAGTTTTACCGGATTCCGTAGCTTTTGAAAAAATGGCATGGAATTGGGCGAAAAGTTCAATTTTTATGCACAAAGTGCTGTCAGCTAGTAATGTGCCTTATTTTCAGGTTCTTCAGCCTAATCAATATTATCAGACGAAAAGGGTGTTTGGTGAAGCAGAAAAGCAGATTGCTTTTAACAAGGAGACTCCTTATGCTAAATCTGTACAAATTGGATATCCGGCTCTTTTCAAAAAGTTTCCGAATTTGGAAAAAAATGATATTAATATATTGAATGCTGTAAATGTATTTGATCGGACTAAAGAGGCTGTTTATGTAGATAGCTGCTGCCACTACAATCAAGCTGGAAAGGTGGTTTTCAGCAATTATGTAGGTCGTTCTATTCTGGAATCTTTGCGGAAAGATGAAAGAAAAAAGAAGAAGTAGGGGGGCTTCCACTAACGATCAACTAATCAAAGAAACAATCTCAAAAACCTGCCCCCACCCCACGGTAAATCCAAATGTACATTCAAATGTACCGTGGGACTGGAGGCCGGTTTGTTTATATTTTGAATTGCCGAGATTGTTGCTCAAACCCGCCCCAGAAGAAGGAAAGGTACTTTTTATCTGGGCTGATGAGAACAATTGACGGTGGCGGTTTTTAGGTTTTTGGTTCGGTTCTAGCTTGATCGCCCGCTGAGTCGATCGGCATTACCAAGATTTTATCAACTCGGTTACCGTCCATATCGACTACTTCCACGCGCAAACCATTCCACTCAAAATGCTCGGCTGCTGTGGGAATTTTGCCCAAATTAGTAATTACAAAACCTCCCATTGTGTGGTAACTTCCTTTGTGGTCTGCTGACAATTCTTCGATTCCAAAAAGCTCAAAAAAATCTTCGACGGGTAGCATTCCGTCTAACAGCCAAGAACCGTCTTCGCGCTGCACGGCTTCCGGCTCGTCAGCATCTTCAATCGAGGGAAAGTCGCCCACCAATTCCACTAAAATGTCGTTGACTGTAACCAATCCTTGAATTACCCCGTATTCGTCTACTACCAAGGCAATTTGATTGCTAGATTGTTTGAAAAGTTCTAATACTTTTAAACCCCGCGTGCTTTCCGGTACAAATAACGGTCGTCGTAAAGAAGCGCTTAAATCTAGGGGTTGACCAGTTAAAGTCCGAGACAGCATATCAGTAACGTGTACTAAACCGACAACGTTGTCGAGCCCTCCCTGACACACTGGAAACCGAGAATGACCGCTGCCGAGCATTTTTTGGCGGTTTTCTTCTACTGAGTCGTCGAGGTCGAGCCAGGTAAGATCGGGACGCGGGGTCATTAAGGCGCTGACTCGCCGATCGCCCAAACGAAAGACTCTTTCCACCATATCTTGTTCGGCTTCTTCAAAAGTGCCGGCTTCGGTTCCTTGCTCTATTAAAACTTTAATTTCTTCTTCTGTGACTTGCGGTTCCGTCGAGGGCAAAATCCCCATGATCCGCAGCACTAATTCCGTGGAATAACTTAAAACATAAACCGCAGGAGCGCCTATTTTTGAGAGCATTCGCATGGGAATGGCGACGCTTGAGGCGATCGGCTCAGGGTTGTTGAGGGCCAGCCGCTTCGGCACGAGTTCGCCAATAATTATGGTCAGATAAGTTATGGTTAAAATTGCGATGACTGAGGCGATCGTGTGAGAGTAGGGCGCCAGGGCAGGAATCAGCCGCAACAAAGGCTCTACTCTTTTAGCAATGGTCGTTTCTCCGAAAGCGCCCGACAGAATAGCCAGCAGCGTAATCCCGATTTGAACAGTCGGCAAGAACTGATTTGGGGCATTAGCCAGATCCAAAGCTACGCGGGCATTCGTTGAACCCTGGTTTGCCATCTGTTGCAGTCTCACCTTCCGTACTGAGATGATGGCCATCTCTGACATCACAAACACGCCATTGAGGAAAACCAGCAGGAGAACAATCAGAAGGTCGGTACTTGGGGACATTTCTAAAATTTTCGGTGGTAAAGGCGAAGTGCGCTGCCAGGTTAAAGGAGAAGCCTGCAAGCTGCGAATCTCGATCGCAAAATCGAAATTTTTTCTAAACCTGTCACTAGATTAACGTCCCGGGCTCGATCGCGATCGCAGCCTGGATATATTAGAGCAAAAATCTATCCCCAGTTCAGTTCCCAGGCGTCAACAGCAGATCGGCACAATCATGGATGTTTGTCGTACAATCTCCTTAACAGGCAAAGGGAAAGAGCCTTCGCCGATCGGGGATTAAAATTAAAAGCGCATGACTTTCTCTTCAATAATTCGTACCCTGGGGCGATCGCCCCTAGCAACAGAACTCCTCAACAAGCTCAAGCGCCATCGCTACGTGCAACTGTCCGGCATAGCCCGCTTGCCCAAAGGTTTAGTAGCTTCCGCCCTCGCCCAGCAAGAGGGGCGAAACTTATTGGCAGTAACGGCTACTTTAGAAGAAGCCGGCCGTTGGGTGGCCTCTTTAGAGGCGATGGGCTGGCAAACCGTACATTTTTACCCGACTTCGGAGGCTTCGCCCTACGAGCTATCTTACTCCGACGAGAACGAAATGACGTGGGGGCAAATGCAGGTGCTGGCGGATTTGGTGGATAAGGAAGAAAAAACCGCCAATCAGTCGAAGCCGATCGCGATTGTAGCTACCGAAAGAGCTCTCCAGTCTCACTTGCCACCACCTGCTGCTTTTCAACCCTACTGTCTGACGCTGAAGCGAGGTGCGGTTCAAGACTCGAAGATACTCGATCGCCAACTGGTTTCGATGGGGTACGATCGGGTAGCTCTGGTGGAAATGGAGGGTCAGTGGAGTCGCCGGGGCGATATTGTCGATGTATTTCCGGTGGCGGCTGAGTTGCCGGTGCGGCTGGAGTGGTTTGGGGATGATTTGGAGCAAATTCGGGAGTTTGACCCGTCTTCGCAGCGATCGCTCGATAAGGTGGATCGGTTAGTTTTAACTCCTACTAATTTTAACACAATTATTAAAGCTGTTTTAGCTGAAAAAAAGGTTGACGAAATCAACCACCTAGGCTCTGTTGACACAGAAAATGAAGCAGAAAAATTTGTCCGCCGACTGTTGGGTTTAGCGTTTGAAAAACCCGCATCTTTGTTGGATTATTTGCCAGAAAATACTTTAGTTGTTGTTGACGAACCGCAAGGGTGCGAAGCTCACAGCGACCGCTGGTTTGAGAATGCACAGGAACAGTGGAATAATTGCAATCGGGAATCGGAAGTTGCGGGGGCGGGAACAGAAAATTTGCAAATTTCTAATTTGAAAGTTCCGAAAATTCACCGCACTTTTGCTGAATCTATGGCAGATGTCGCAGCTTTCCATCGGCTAGAACTTTCAGAATTGGCAGAAGATTCTACTACTAAAAAATCTCAAAGCTCTGGGGAGGGCGACCAGCTACCGTCTGCGATTAATTTGGCTTCTCGACCTGTGCCGGTGATGCCTCACCAATTTGCGAAGCTGTCTCAAATGCTCAGGGAAGAGCGCGATCGGGGTTTTACCATTTTTCTGGTTTCTGCTCAACCCAGCCGATCGGTTTCTCTGCTCTCGGAACACGACTGTCCGGCTCAGTTTGTGGTGAATCCGCGCGATTATTTGGCGATCGACAAGTTGCAATTGCAGCACATTCCCGTGGCTTTGAAGTACAGCGGGCTGGCCGAATTGGAAGGGTTTATTCTGCCGACTTTTCGGATTGTTTTAATTACCGATCGGGAATTTTACGGTCAGCATTCTTTGGCTACTTTTAGCTACGTCCGCAAGCGCCGCCGCGCTGCTTCTAAGCAAGTAGACCCGAATAAATTAAGCCCAGGTGATTATGTGGTTCACCGCCAGCATGGAGTGGGCAAATTTATCAAGTTGGAACGTTTGACGATCGATCGGGAAACTCGCGAATATTTGCTGATTCAATACGCTGACGGTACCCTGAGAGTCGCGGCAGATCAATTGGGGGCTTTGTCCAGGTTTCGGACTGTAGGCGATAAAGTACCGGATCTAAACAAGCTGACAGGCCAAACTTGGGAAAAAACTAAAACAAAGGTTCGCAAAGCTGTTAAGAAATTGGCAGTGGATTTGCTGAATCTTTATGCTAAAAGAGCTAAACAAACAGGTTACGCTTTTCCTCCTGATATGCCTTGGCAACAAGAGTTAGAGGATTCTTTTCCTTACCAGCCAACGCCGGATCAATTGAAGGCAACTCAAGATGTGAAACGCGACATGGAGGGCGATCGCCCGATGGATCGCTTGGTCTGCGGTGATGTCGGTTTTGGTAAGACAGAAGTTGCTCTGAGAGCGATTTTTAAGGCGGTTACGGCGGGCAAGCAGGTGGCTTTGCTCGCGCCGACGACGATTTTGACCCAACAGCACTATCACACGCTCTCGGAGCGTTTTTCCCCTTATCCGATCGAAGTTGGTTTGCTCAATCGCTTTCGCACTGAAACCGAGCGCCGGGAAATTCACAAGCGTTTGGCAACTGGGGAATTAGATGTGATTGTCGGTACTCAATCTGTTTTGAGCAAGGCGATTAAATTTCGAGATTTGGGCTTGTTGGTGGTGGATGAAGAACAGCGGTTTGGAGTTAAGCAAAAGGAAGCGATTAAATCTCTCAAAACAGAGGTAGATGTTTTGACTTTGACAGCAACGCCGATTCCTCGGACTTTGTATATGTCGCTGTCGGGGATTCGCGAGATGAGTTTGATTTCGACTCCGCCTCCCAGCAGGCGCCCGATTCAGACGCATTTGGCTCCCTATAACCCGGAAGTGGTGCGATCGGCAATTCGTCAAGAATTAGACAGGGGCGGTCAGGTTTTTTACGTGGTGCCGCGGATTGAGGGGATTGATGAGTTGGCCGCTCAGTTGCAGGAGATGGTTCCGTCTGCCAGAATTGCGATCGCCCACGGTCAAATGGATGCTTCGGAATTAGAATCGGTCATGCTGACTTTCAGTGCGGCAGATTTCGATATTTTGGTGTGCACGACAATTATTGAGTCGGGTTTGGATATTCCGCGAGTCAATACTATTTTAATTGAAGACGCGCAGCGCTTTGGTTTGGGTCAGCTTTACCAGTTGCGGGGACGGGTGGGACGCGCGGGGATTCAAGCTCATGCTTGGCTGTTTTATCCCAAGCAGAACCAACTTTCGGATGCTGCAAGGCAGAGGTTGCGGGCAATTCAAGAGTTCGCGCAGTTGGGTTCAGGCTATCAGTTGGCTGTCCGAGATATGGAAATTCGCGGTTCGGGTGATGTTTTGGGTACTGAACAATCTGGTCAAATGGAGGCGATCGGTTTTGATTTGTATGCGGAAATGTTAGAGGAGGCGATTCGGGAAATTAAGGGTCAGGAAATTCCGAAAGTGGAGGACGCGCAAATTGACCTCACTTTGACGGCGTTTATTCCTGCCGATTACATCGCAGATTTAGATCAAAAGATGAGCGCTTATCGGTCTGTCGCTTCTGCTAATAACCCAGAAGAGTTACAGCAGATTCAGGCTGATTGGTGCGATCGTTATGGGCCAATTCCTCTTCCAGCCCAGCAACTTATCCGTGTGGTTGAACTTAAACAAATCGCTAAAAAAATTGGTTTTTCTCGGATCAAACCGGAGAATAAGCAGCACATAGTTTTGGAAACTGCGATGGAAGAGCCTGCTTGGAATTTGCTCAAGGCTAATTTGCCGGAACATTTGCGCTCTCGTTTTGTCTACAGCAAGGGGAAGGTTACTATTCGAGGTATGGCGGTTTTGACGGCCCAAAAGCAATTGGATAATTTGATTGATTGGTTGGGTAAAATGCAAGGCGCTTTGCCGGAAGCAAATGTTGGATTTTAATATATAATCCCCAAATCTAGCGCACCGCCGAAACGACAGAATAATACCGAGAGAACCGGAAAAAATATTACTGCTGTTTTCATGATTGTTTTAGCGACAGAAAGGATTAAAATCGTGAAAAGGTTAGTGAGTATTTTTTTGGCGATCGCGCTAGTGCAAGGAGTGCCAATGGCGGTTCAATCTCAACAAATAATTGACCCGATCGATCGGGTTGTGAGTGCAGGATTGATGAATAAAGATGCTAGTGGCAATTTTAATGCTGAGGGCCTTGTCAGTCGCGCCGATTTGGCGATGATTTTAGTGAAAACTTTTAGTTTGGAACGCCGGAAAACCGCTCAAAAACAGGATATTGAATTGCCGGACGTACCGAAGAGTTACTGGGCTTACAGTGCGATTCAAACTGCTTTGAAAACGGGAACGATGAGTGGATATCGCGACGGAATGTTTTTCCCAAATCAAAGGGTGACTCGCGCTGAAGCTTTGGCAATTTTTGCTCAAGCTTACGGGGTTTTTCAGTTTCCCGAACCCAGCATTTCCGAAATTTTAGCTAAGTATCCAGATGCAGGCGACATTCCTAGTTGGGCTAGAAAGTCTATGGCTACTGCACTTTATGAAGGGTTTGTTAATGTCGATCTCGCAACTAATAAGATTAATCCTTTGAAGCCGATGACTCGCTGGGATATGGCTTACGCTTTGAGCAAGTATTTGGAGCGGCAAGTAAGGCCCACTTCTTTGCCTGTCCCAAACGAGGAGCCTCCTAATCGCGGCATGGGGCGGTGATAGTTGTTCTGCATTTAAATTAAATTTTTTGGGCGGGCAGGATGCCCACCCCACAAGAGTTTCAATAAACAGGATTGTGAAAATTAAATGCACACCAGCTTAGTTGTAAGTTGTGGGAACCGTCTTGAGGGTTACGACGTTCTTAATTCCCTCTTCCTTCTTCCTTCTTCCTTCTTCCCTCTTCCTTCTTCCTTCTTCCTTCTTCCTTCTTCCTTCTTCCCTCTTCCTTCTTCCTTCTTCCCTCTTCCTTCTTCCTTCTTCTAGAAAAAGTCGATCGCCCACCATGCAAAATCCCGGAGATTTGGTGACTGTAAAAGCAGCCATCAAACCCCCAGGATTTAAGTTTTTCCTCTTAAACGAGGCTCAAACTATTGCCAATTAGTGTTGGCTCAATCAGCAGTAGCCAATTCGGTACTGGCACCGCCGCGCTTCCGAGTCAGGGTATTGAAAAGCATCTGACCGACTGCTTTAATCAAATTGCCTTCTAACTCCATGAACATCTTCATGTTCATGCCAAAAGCTGCATTAGCTTCGTCAACAATTCGCTCTGCTGTGGCTTCGTCAATCGGCAGTTCATTCATTGCCTGACGGTAGTTAGCTTTGAACTCTTTTTCATCAGGAATATCCTGGAATTCATAGAAAGCAGTGCCTTCTCCCTCGGAAAGATTCATCCCGCGCTGGGCAATTCCCTTCAGGATTTGTCCGCCGGATAAATCGCCAAGGTAGCGAGTGTAAGAGTGAGCTACTAACAGTTCTGGTCCTGTCGCCGAAATCTCGTGAATCCGCTGCACATAAGCTTTAGCTGCGGCTGACGGAGCTACTTGTTCCCGCCAATTCGCACCGTAGTAGTAAAATAAATCTTGCTCTAAGCTTTGTTTGCGATTCAACTCAGAAAAGTTAATTTTTGAAACAACCGGGTGCTGCTTTTGGCGTTCCATTTCCTCTTCCATTGCCGAGTAGACAAAGTAGAGGTTTCCTACTAACTTCCGGTAAGAAGTTTTTTCTACAACGCCTTTTAAAAAACACTTGACAAAACCAACGTTTTCTGCCATTGTGTGGGACTTTTTCGTTCCCTCACGCAATTTGGTCGCTAAATTGATGCTCATGCTATATTGTCCAACCTTCTATTTTTGTGGTAGCTGATGGATGCGCCAAAAATCTAAAAATTACCTAAGCATTTACCTTAGATCGATTTGATGAGAGATTGTATTAATTTTTATAACAAAATCTACCGGCCTCAAACGGCAGAAACCCTTGTGCCTTCCGAGGCACAAGGGTTCAAACTGCTGAAAAAGTTTAGTCCTTACTCGTTCGTCATCGACTGTTAGCTAATGACTAATTTAGATGTCCAAGTCGAGGAGGTTGAGTTTGGGGCCGTAGGTTTCGATGAATTCGCGGCGGGGGGCGACACGATCGCCCATTAAGATCGTAAAGATGCGATCGGCCTCAGCAGCGTCTTCAATCTCCACCCGTTTCAGTGTCCGAGTTTCTGGGTTCATCGTTGTATCCCACAACTGTGTCGGCATCATTTCACCCAAACCTTTGAACCGCTGAATGGTGTAGTTAGCATTCGCCGGAAATTCATTACGGACGAGATTGTTCATTTCGCGATCGCTGTAACAGTAGTAATGATTGCGTCCCCGTTCCACTTTATAGAGAGGAGGACAAGCAATATAGATGTAACCTTGGTCTACAAGTGCGCGCTGATAGCGGTAGAAGAAAGTCAGCAACAGCGTGCGGATGTGAGCACCATCTACGTCAGCGTCAGTCATAATTACGATGTGGTGATACCGCAATTGCGACGGATCAAATTCTTCGCCTTTGATTCCCAAACCCAGGGCTGTAATTAACGACTGAATTTCATTATTCTTGTAGATTTTGGCATCGTCTGTTTTCTCAATGTTGAGAATTTTACCGCGCAAAGGCAGGATTGCTTGGAATTGGCGATCGCGCCCTTGTTTGGCTGATCCGCCTGCAGAATCCCCTTCCACCAGGTATATCTCAGACAGGGCGGGGTCTCTGGAACTACAGTCTGCTAGTTTACCGGGCAAAGGAGACGATTCTAAGACGGATTTTCGGCGCACTAAATCGCGGGCGCGACGGGCGGCTTCAGCGGCCTTAAATGCCTGAATTGCTTTTTCCAAAATAGCGTCAGCTACCTGGGGGCGAAACTCTAAATATTCGGTCAATACTTCGCCTACCAAGGAATCGACAATTCCCCGAACTTCTGTATTTCCTAGCTTAGTTTTAGTTTGGCCTTCAAATTCCGGATCTGGGACTTTGACCGAAATCACTGCTGTCAAACCTTCGCGAACGTTTTCGCCGGCGAGGTTAGGTTCGTTCTCTTTAATTTTGTTGCGCTTGCGGGCGATCGAATTCATCGTCCGCGTCAAAACAGCCTTCAAACCTTCTAAGTGCGTGCCTCCGTCGATCGTCCGAATGTTGTTAGCAAAACCGAGAACATTGTCGCTAAAAGCATCAACGCACCACTGCAAAGCCACTTCTATTTGCACGTTATTGCGTTCGCCTTGCACATAAATCACTTCTTCGTGCAGAGGCTGCTTTTCGCGGTTCATGTAGGCGATGTATTCCTTGATTCCGCCCTCATAACAATATGTTTCGATCCGAGGTTCGTTACTTTTGAGCAGTTCCAAACGGTGGTCGCTAAATGTAATTCTAACGCCAGCATTCAAATAACCCAATTCTCGCAAGCGCCCAGCGAGTATAGTGTAATCAAATTCAATACCAGTGCTAAATATTTGAGTATCTGGCAAGAAAGAAACTGAAGTGCCGGTGCGAGTGCCTTTGTGGGGCTTGGCATTAAGTTCGGTAACTGGATTGCCTCTTTCGTAGCGCTGTAAATGTTCTTTTTGGTCGCGCCAAACTGTCACTTCTACCCACTCGGACAGCGCGTTAACAACAGAAATACCTACACCGTGCAATCCTCCAGAAACCTTGTACCCACCACCGCCAAATTTACCGCCGGCGTGGAGTACAGTCATTACTGTTTCTATTCCCGATTTGCCAGTCTTGGCAACGATGCCGGTGGGAATACCCCGGCCGTCGTCTGTCACGGTAACGGAACCGTCGGCGTTGATGTCAATCTCGATGTGAGTGCAGTGGCCAGCCAGCGCCTCATCAATGGAATTGTCCACAACCTCGTAAACTAGATGGTGGAGTCCTCGCGGGCCGGTGGTACCGATGTACATCCCCGGCCGTTTACGGACTGCTTCGAGACCTTCGAGAACTTGAATCTGGTCGGCGCTGTAGCTGCTGGTCATACAAAAATAGCTCCAATAATGAGGCCTAAAGCCCCGAAAGCTTCTAAAATGGGAAAACTTCTAAAATTATAGCACAAAACCGTTAAAGGCGATGCTAGGGCTTTCTGAAGGGAAATTTATCGGGGGCACGGAGGGGAATAGTTTTGAGATTGCTTCGCGACTCCCCAGGCGTAGCGCGGTGAATCAGTGTAGGAGAGACGGGAAAGCATTGAGAGGAGAGGATTTGAGAGTTTTTATAGGGAAACGTGCGACAGCTTATGCCTAAATTAATTACGATTTGTGGGGCGACGGCGACGGGGAAGTCGGGAGTGGCTTTGGCTTTGGCGGGGCGACTGCAATCCTCGATTCTGAGTGCGGACTCCCGTCAAGTGTACCGCGAATTTGACATCGGAACGGCAAAACCGACGGCGGTCGATCGCACTTGTGTACCGCATTACTTAATTGACATCTGCGATCCGACAGAAACTCTGACACTAGCAGAGTACCAGCAGCAAGCTCAAAAATTAATTGCTGATGTCGATTTTCCCTTGTCTCCCTCACTGTTGTTGGTGGGAGGGACGGGCTTATATATTAAATCGATCGTGCGCGGTTTAAAAATTCCGAGGGTTGGGCCGATGCCCGAATTGCGATCGCAACTTGCGGAACTCGGACAATCTCAATGTTACGCGATGTTGCAGCAGGTCGATCGCTCTGCCGCTGAGAAAATTCACCTGAATGACCCAGTAAGAACTTTGAGGGCACTGGAAGTATTTTATGTCACCGGTCGCCCTATTTCCGAACAGCAGGGCGAAAATCCTCCCAATTATCCTATTTTACAAATTGGGTTGGATTGCGCGATCGATGTTTTGGTCGATCGGATTAAACAGCGCACCGAACAAATGCTAGAACAGGGTTGGATCGCTGAAGTAGAATATTTGTGTAAAAAATACGGCTGCGACTTGCCACTGTTGAACACGCTGGGCTATCAGGAAATGAAACAATATTTGGCTGGCGACATTAAGCTTGAAGAAGCCAAAGAATTAACAATTTTGCACACGCGGCAATTTGCGAAGAGACAGCGCACCTGGTTTCGAGCGTATCCTGAAATTGAATGGTTTGATGTTAGCACGCCAGATTTCGTGGAGCGAGTTTGGCAGAGAGTGCAGCAGTTTCTCAAGTGATTTCAGATGGAAATTCAATTTTTTTTTAAACCCCAGATTAACGCAGATGTCAGTTAAATTGGTGGGTTAGTTTTTTAACTAAAGTAAGTCTAATTTTTCCGTTAACTTTGACTAGGCAAAATCTCTCTAATTCTTTGCCGAAACAGACGCACAGCCGCACGCTGTCCGACTGTTCGGCTTTGTTCGATGAAACCCGGAATTTCTGCAACAGGTAAAAATGGAAAAGCTAAACTGCGATCGCACATTTCATATTTTCCCTCCACAAGTTGATAAACTTGCAGAGATTCCCGCCGATACCTCCAAAGTTCGGGAACACCAAGAGCAGCATATATGGAATCTTTATTAACTGAAGAATTCGTGTAATCCGACTCTATTGCTAAATCAGGCGGCAAATCTTCTGGGAGGTTGATGTCTCTTTTACCTCTGATGCTGGCTTCATTTTGAATGTAGAAACAAGTATCAGGTTCGACAGCACGAGTTAAATCTTCCCGTTCTAGAGTCAGAGAACCAGCTTTCATCACTTCGATTTCTAGCTCATCTGCTGTAGCTTCAATAAAGCTTTCTATCAGTCCTTTCGGAACTTCATGTTCTAGATGCGGCATCCGGATTTCTAATACTCCTTTATCGTAAGCAATTCTCCAAGCTCTATCGTCCCCAACATCGGCCAGCAATGCTTTAAAAGTTGACCAACTGACACCTTTTAAAATAACTCGGTTTTCTACTGGGGTAGTTTGCTTCTCGATGGGAGTTGATGTTGTTGTTACCATTTAACAATTCCTTGGTAGCTTCATCAATTTTTATTATAGAGGATAATAGGAGGTTTTTTTCTCGTTCTCAGGCTCTGCCTGGGAATGCCTAATCCGAGGCAGAGCCTCGCGGGAATAGGGAGGCAGAGCCTCCGGATATGCGTTCCTAGGCAGAGCCTAGAAACGAGAGGAAATCCGTAAATTAACTGTACAAACTAGCTACATATTCGCCGTAACCGTTATAGGGCAAAGTCGGGCGAGTTTCCCACGACCAACTGTTACCGGGGCCGACTATCCGTTCGCTGGCCTGCGACCATCTGGGGTGCGGTTTGTCGGGTTCGACATTTGCTTCAAAAGCGTATTCGTTGGGGCCGATTGTATTCCAAAAAGTGGCGGGCTGTTGTTCTACAAATTCAATTTTTACGATTGACTTTGCGCCCTTAAAACCGTATTTCCAAGGAATCACTTGCCGCAGCGGCGCACCATTTTGTTTTGGTAGCTGCCGGCCGTACAAACCTGTGGCAAAAAATGCTAAATCATTGGCCATTTCCTCGATTCGCAGACCTTCGGTATAAGGCCAAGGATAAAATTGCGACATCAAACCGGGGCCGGGAGTTATTTTGGGGTCGTAAAATGAGGTGAAGCGAACGAATTTAGCTCTCGATTGCGGTTCGACATCAGCCATCAGTAATTTCATGGGAAATCCGACCCAAGGAACTACCATCGCCCAGGCTTCTACACAGCGAAATCGATAAACTCGTTCTTCGATAGGAAATTTTTTGTAGAGGTCGTCAATATCATAGGTGCGGGGATTTTTTACTAAACCGCCTACTTCTACTTTCCAGTTTTCTGTTGGCAAAGCTTGAGCGGCTTGCCAAATAGATTTTGTGCCGCCGTATTCGTAAAAATTGTTGTATTTTGTAGCTAAGGCTTCGTCGGTAATCGCTCGATCGACTTTTGCAAAGGCCGGATTCCGAATCAATCCCGAATATGCTTGGGTTGAGCTTTGCTCTAGAGCAGTTTTTGAGCTAGCATTGGTTTGGCAGCCGGTCAGCGGCAGCAGCGAAGCAGTCACGCCGGCGCCAATTAAATTTGTCATGAAGCGGCGGCGGTTGAGAAAGGCTGTTTCTGGGGTAATTTGAGGTTCGAGAATTTCCCAAGATTTGGGAACGCGAATTAAGGGCATAAGTAATAGTTAAAAGTTAGTAGTTAGTTGGGCGAAAGTTGCCTAAGTTTTAATCTGTTAGTCGATTTGATATTTGATATTTGAGATTGACTCCATAGAACAAATAATCGCGGATATTTGGCAATGCGTCGCCATTGCTTTGCTTTGCTGCGATCGCCCTGAAAGTATTCGCAATGACAGTATAACGTAATTCGGTAACAGCGAATCGGGCGGATCACTTGATCTGCCTATTAAACCTCGCTCGCAGGAAAGTCAGCAATTATTTACGCACGATCACCCGCGTGCAATTGTGGCGAAAATCTGGGAAACAATTATCATAAAGCAAAGATTCCAATTATTGAATTTGTCCACAGGAAGCGGCACGCACCGCCCCGCTTTCCTCCCCCACCCGCAAGTATGTCGGACGGGGGTCTCCAGCGGAAAGACAAATGAGTTACTGCACCAATCCCAATTGCCAGAATCCCCAAAATCTCGATCGCGCGACAGTCTGCAAAAGTTGCGAGTCGAACTTGCTGCTAAAAGGCCGCTACCGAGTCTTTCACACCCTCGGTCAAAGTCTCACTTGCCGCACCTTCTTAGCAGTCGATGAAGACCAACCTTCGCAACCCCGCTGCGTCATTCAACAGTTCTGTGGCTCAGCAGCAGCCACAGACGGTCGCACACAGCTAAACCGGACATTTCGCGGCTCAGCCTCAGTTCTCGGCGAGGTGGGGAAACATCCCCAAATACCCAAACTGCTGGCATCTTTTGAAGTCGAAGGCTGCCAGTATTTAGTGCAAGAATACATCGAAGGCCGCAATTTAGCCGATGGGCTTTCAGAAAAAGGTGTTGTTAAAGAAATTCAAATTTGGTATCTGCTGAGCGAATTGTTGCCAGTCCTGCAATTTGTTCACGAAAATCAACTGATTCACGGAGATATCAAACCGTCCAATATTATTCACCGCAAAACTCCCCAAGCATCCCCAGCTTTGGCAGGAAAAGAGCATTTACATGGAGTGTCTCAGGAAAGTGCCTCGGGGCTAGTTTTAGTCGATTTCGGGGCGGCAATTCCGGCTAATAGTGGCCCGCTCAAAACAGAAACGGTGACAGGTTCTGCGGAATACGCGGCCCCGGAACAAATTAAAGGCCAAGCAATTAAGAGCAGCGACATCTACAGTTTGGGCCTCACTTGCATTCACCTGTTAACGGGAATGTCGCCCTTTGATTTGTTTGACATCAAAGCCGACAGTTGGGCCTGGAGACATTATTTGAAAGTACCAGTTTCGGCGCGACTCGGCCGCATTCTGGATAAAATGGTGCAGCGAGAACCATCAAAACGCTATCGATCGACCGAGGCAATTCTCACAGACATGAAATACGGCCCGGCACCGCTAGACGTGATTCTCAGCAAACCCAAGTGGACTTTGGCCATGTGGGGAGCAAGTACGGTTGCCCTGCTGTCCGTAGTGCTGGGCGTTCGCTTGCCATCTCCTGCACCGCAGGCTTTCACTTCTTCTGAGCCTGTTTCTAGCATTCCCGAAATTCGGTTCAATCCGCCCCCGATGCAGGATTTCAGCAGTGGTGGCGAGTCCCAGTCCGGGCCCGCAGTGCGGACTCTGGCGGATCAAGACAAAAACCCCGTTTGGGCGGTAGCAGTCGCTCCCAACGGCCGCGTGATAGTCAGCGGCAATAACGATGGCACAATTCATCTGCTGCACAAGCGTCACGGCAAGCTGCTCAAGGTTTTAGCAGGACATTTGGGGCCGGTGTGGTCGGTGGCAGTCAGTCCCGACGGCAGGACGATCGCCAGCGGCAGCGCTGACGGTACGATTAAATTGTGGAATTTCTATTCGGGCAAGTTAATTCGGACTTTGGACGGCCACACAGACGGCGTGTTCTCGGTGGTTTTCAGTCCAGACGGCCAAGCCCTCGCCAGTGTCGGTAAGGACAATACTTTGAAACTGTGGCAAGTCGAAGACGGTGCCGAGTTGGAAACTCTCCAAGGGGTTTTGGACCAGGTACATTCGGTGGCTTTCAGTCCCTATAAAGACACTCTCTTTACTGGCAACGGCGACGGTACTATCAAGCTGTGGAATTGGAAGACTGGGGAATTCCAAGCCACTCTCACGGGTCATGCCGATGCTGTTTCGGCTCTGACTGTCAGCCCTGACGGTAAAATTTTGGGCAGTGGGGGCTGGGACAATACGGTGAGGATTTGGGATATCACCAAGGAACACGGGCCCGCACCCGAGGGTGAAGTGATTTTTAACGGTCATGCCGATCGAATTCAGTCTCTAGCTTTCAGTCCAGACGGAGACAAGCTCGCTAGCGCCGATTTGAGCGGGACTATCAAGCTGTGGCACATGAGTTCGGGTGAAATCGCCGGCACGCTGAAGGGTCATTCTACTTGGGTGGAATTGGCTTTTAATCCTCAGGACAAAACTCTGATCAGCGGCAGTTTTGACGACACGATTAAGGTGTGGCGACTGTCTCCTTGATTTTTGCGATCGCCCGGAGTTAGATATACACTTTTAAGAAAGGACAGTCTCAACAAACTCTGATTAGCTGGTGTGGCTGTCTTTTTCTTAAGTCAACCTTCATATATAGGACTTACGCATTGACAGAATAACAAAATAGTGCATTGATAAATATGGGTCGTTTACGGGAGCATCCCGCTTTTTAACTAAGCATACCTACCCATTTTGATATCATTATTTAAATACGCACATCTTAGTCTTAAAAGTTGAGGCACATTTTTTTCTTTCCACTGTGCACCTACAATCTTAATTCTTGCTCCAATCTGTTTAATTAAAGACTCTACAGATCCCGAACCAATATCAATACCCTGATTGTGATAATTCTGGTAACTTGGGATTCTTGACTGATGTTTTCGGAGATAATTCTGGAAATTTTTACTTTCTTTAGCTCTCACTCCTACAAATTCGGCTATAGCTTCTACTGTTGACCCTTGCCACAGTCATTGGTGACAAGTTAAGGCTCAAAGCCCGTTGTCAAGGGAATTTTCGGTGGTGGCTCAAAGAACAAGGGCTCCCCA